>CALUMM010000004.1 GCA_944321755.1 uncultured Alistipes sp. | reverse complement strand
TGGGGACTCTGCGCCGCAGCCGAAAAGGCCGGGCTGCCGCTCTTCTGCGGTTCATACCCCATCACCCCCGCCACGGTCATCCTCGAAGAGCTGGCCAAACGCAAGGACCTCGGCGTGAAGACCGTGCAGGCCGAAGACGAAATCGCCGGCATCTGCACCGCCATCGGCGCCGCCTTCGCCGGGAACTTCGCCGTGACGACCACCTCCGGACCGGGTCTCTCGCTCAAGAGCGAAGCCCTCGGGCTGGCCGTGATGACCGAGCTGCCGTTAGTCGTCGTCGACGTACAGCGCGGCGGCCCCTCGACGGGTCTGCCCACCAAAACCGAGCAGAGCGACCTCGCTCAGGCCCTCTACGGCCGAAACGGCGAGTGCCCGGTGATCGTTCTGGCCGCCTCGTCGCCCAGCGACTGCTTCCACTACGCCTTCGAGGCCGGACGCCTCGCCATGGAGCACATGACCCCCGTGGTGCTGCTCTCCGACGGCTTCATCGCCAACGGCTCCGAGCCGTGGCGCATCCCCTCGATGAAGGAGTACCCGACGATCTGTCCGCCGATCGTCGACAAGGCACCCGAAGGCGGGTTCATGCCTTATGTCCGCAACGAGAAGCTCGCACGCGGTTGGGCATTCCCCGGAAAAGCAGGGTTGGAACACCGCGTCGGCGGTCTCGAAAAGGATGCCGTCAAGGGCAGCATCTCCCACGACCCGGCCAACCATCAGAAGATGGTCCGCACACGCGCCGAGAAGGTCGCCCGCGTCGTCGAGGATATTCCGGCCCAGACGGTTTGGGGCGACCAGGAGGGTGAACTCCTCGTCGTAGGTTGGGGCGGCACCCGCGGACACCTCCAGAACGCCGTCGACGAGATGCGGCGCGAAGGACACAAGGTTTCGCTTTGCCACTTCAACTACATCAATCCGCTCCCCCACGGCGTGCGCGAAATCTTCGCCCGCTTCCGCCGCATCGTCGTCTGCGAACTCAACGAAGGCCAGTTCGCAAACTACCTCCGCCAGAGCTTCCAGGAGTTCCATTACGAGCAGTACAACAAGTGCGAAGGCCAGCCCTTCACGGTGGTCGAGCTGAAAGAAAAATTCGAATCCTTACTGAAATAACGCCATGGCAGACTACAAATATACCCCCGCGGATTTCAAAAGCGACCAGGAGGTACGCTGGTGCCCCGGTTGCGGCGACCACGCCATCCTCAATGCCGTGCAGCGCGCCCTGCCCGAAATCGCCGATGCGCTCGATACCCCCCACAACCTCTTTACCTTCATCTCGGGTATCGGCTGCTCGTCGCGGTTCATCTACTACATGAAGACCTTCGGGTTCCACTCCGTGCACGGACGCGCCACGGCCGTCGCCACGGGCGTCAAGACCGCCAATCCCCGCCTCTCGGTCTGGGTGACGACCGGTGACGGCGACTCGCTGGCCATCGGCGGGAACCACTTCATCCACGCCATCCGCCGCAACGTCGACCTCAACGTCATCCTCTTCAACAACGAGATCTACGGACTCACCAAAGGCCAGTACTCCCCCACCTCGAAACTGGGCAAGATCACCAAGACGTCGCCCTACGGAACCGTCGAGAAGCCCTTCAACCCCGGTGAACTGGTCATCGGCGCCAAGGGTACGTTCTTCGCCCGCACGGTCGACATGGAGGTGCAGTTGACGAAGGAGTGTCTCGTGGAGGCCGCCAGACACAAGGGAATGTCGGTGGTCGAGGCGCTGCAGAACTGCGTGATCTTCAACGACAAGACACACGCCGCATACGCCGGTGACAAGGCCACGCGCGCCGAGCATACGGTCGTGCTGCGTCACGGCGAGAAGATGTTGTTCGGGGCCAACCGGGAGAAGGGTCTGGTCTTCGAGAACATGAAGCTGAAGGTCGTGACCGTCGGTCAGGACGGCTACACGCTGGACGACGTGCTGACGCACGACGCCCACGAGCGCGACACGACGCTGCACATGATGCTTGCGGCAATGAAGTATCCGGACTATCCGGTGGCGCTGGGTGTGATCCGCGCCGTGGAGGACGATGCCGTTTACGACCGCGCCGTGGAGCGTCAGGTCGAGGAGGTCAAGGCGTCGAGCAAGATCCACTGCGTGGACGATCTGCTGCGTTCGGGTGCCACCTGGGAGGTGGAATAGCCCGCGGCGAAAGCGCTTACGAAAAAAGGTCCCGGCCAAGTTGCCGGGACCTTTTTTTGAGTGGATGGCAGTTCTCGGCCGGAAGCAGGTAGTCTCTTTCCGGCGCTTCCGGGGGCTGCGCTTCCGGGCTTACCGGAAACGGGGCTTCACGTAGCGGTCCGAAGAGGAGGTGAACGAAAGCCCCGGGATCCGGCGTTCGGAGAGCGGGTAACTCAGCGTGTCGAGCAACGAGAAGTCATCGGCCGAAACGGCGTAGTAACGCTCCGCCGATGCCCCGTCGACGCAGACCGTCCAGTCGAGCAGCGTCCCCACGATCGTCATCGACTCCCGTTCGGGATCAAACGTCACCCCCTCGACCCGGCGGATCCCGTACCCCGGCATCGTCAGCACATGGAGCCGATGCGATTCGTCGGTCAGGAAGGCCAGCGTCCGGCGGCTCCGGAACTCGGTGAGGAAGAGGTGCCGGAGCCGAAGACCCTCGGGAAGCTCGACGGCCCGCACGTAGGGGCGTCCCTGCATCATCTTCAGGTGAAACAACCCGCCGTCGGCATCGAGCAGCAGGTAGCCTTCGTCGTACTCCTTGCGTGCCGAAGGGTTCCCGGAGAGCTCCCGAACCGGGAACCGGCACCCCTTGCGGAGCAGCATTCGCGTGAAGCGGCCGCTCTTCGCCGTATCGATGCGGTTGGCCGCCATGTCGATGAATTCGATCCCCCGGCCGGTCAGGCGGAACGCATCCGACGGCATCGCAAGGTCCACCCGCCCGGACATCGATTCCAGCAGAAAATGGAGCCCCGGCGCGGGACGGTTGAGATCCTTCGGCGCGGAACGGAAGATGAACGAGGCGATCTGGGCCTCACGGAGCGTGACGGGGCGCCCCGCCACCGAATCGGGGAACCGGCCGTCGGCCGTCAACTGCCGGGCGTAGAAGAGCGGCAGCAGCGAATCGAACGCCCGCCGGGTATATTCGTTGCCCGCGCGGTCGCGGTACTCGACCTCCTTGTCGGAGGTGTGGCGGATCATGACGAAATCATCGAGCACCTCGCTGTAGAGCGTAAAGGGCGTGTTCCGGGACTGCACCAGGAGGTAGTTGACCGCCCACGGCAGCTGCCACAGCAGCAGCACAAGCACCAGGAACCAGAAAAACAGTTTGGCAAAACGAGTCATCGTTTCAAGTATTTTACGGGGTTAATCCTGCCGTCCGGCCATGAAGCGCACGACCGAAAGCCAACTCAGCGATGCCGCGCAGAGGCTCAGAAGGGCCAGTACGGCGAGGAAGCCGCCGTAGGCGCGCGGAACCGGTGCCAGGAAAAAGAGGCGCAACAGCAGAACGGACATCAGCAGGCAAAGAATCCGCCGTTTCCAGGTCGGTTCGAGTATCGTCCACGCCCCGAGGAGGTAGCCCGCCACCCCGGCGAGGTACCACGGAAGGGCTGCATGGAGGATGTTCCCGACCAGTTCGGGCGCCAGGACCGGGCGCGCCCCCGCGGCAAGCAGGGCAATCCCCAGGCCGAACAGCACGGCCAGCACCGCAACCCCGAAGGCCAGCATCACCCCCAGGGTGGCCAGCGCCGGGACGGGGAGATGGAGCGTCAGCTTGAGGCATTTGCGGTGCATCTCGGGGAGGTACTGCACGGCCGCCAGCGCCAGGCCCGCCAGCAACGGGACATACTGCATCTGGTCGATGAAAACCGCCTGGCGCGTCACCATCACCTCCCAGATGTGGCCGGCACCCATCAGCGCTACGGCCCGATGGAGTTTCAACAGCGCGTAACCCGCAAATCCGAGTGTCACCAACAGCGCCAGCAACAGATACCAGCGGGTTTTGATCCATTCCTTATACAAAAGAGCTTTCCACATGGTCGATCAATATTTTCCGGTCAGGCCGATAAAGGCATCTTCGAGGTTGAGCGTTTCGGCGGTGAACCCCTCGCACGGGATACCGGCCTCTTCGAGCCGGAAACGCACCTCCTCGGGCGAGGCAAACGAACAGAGCTCGCCCCGGCCCCGCACCACCGCCGGGTGATAGAGCCCCTCGCCCGACGGCAGCCGGGCATCGTCGGGACAGCGGAACGAATAGCGGCGGAAAGTCCGGAGCAGATCCCCGACCGGCATCTGGACCAGGATCCGTCCGTAGTCCATGATGATGCAGTCGTCGATCAGCCGCTCCATGTCCTGAATGATGTGCGAAGTGAGGAAGACGGTCTTCCCCTCGGCCTTGGCGAACTCCCGCAGGTACTCCACGAAGAGCCGCCGGTAACCCGGGTCAAGCCCCATCGAGAAGTCGTCGAGGACCAGCAGGTCGGCATTCTGGGCCAGGATCAGCCCCAGGGCGACCTGCGAGCGCTGGCCGCACGACATGCGCGAAATGCGCTGCCCGGGAGCCACCTGCAGCTTCTCCATCAGCCCGTAGTAGGCATCGCGGTTCCACGCCGGGTAAAACGCCGCGTAGAAACGCTCGATCTGTTCGATCGTCATGAACTGGTACTGAACGTGCCCCTCGATCAGCAGCGCGATCCGCCGCCGCGTCTGCGGAGTGAGCGTGCGGATGTTCTCGCCGAAAATGAGGCACTCCCCGGACCGGGGTTCGAGGTAGCCGCTCAGAATGTTGATCGTCGTGGTCTTTCCCGTGCCGTTCTTGCCCAGCAGCCCCAGGATACGGCCCCGGGGGACGTCGAACGAAAGGTCTTCATAGATTTTGCGCCGCCCGTAACAGTGGGTCAGATGGCGGCATTCGATAACCGGTTCCATGGCGTGTCAGATAAAGAGAAACAACAGGGGGATGAGGATTCCCGCAGCCAGCTCCACACCGCCGCGGCCCCACAGGCCTTTCGGCCCCTTGACGATGATGAGACCCGTGAGGGTGATCAGGATCAGCCCGCCGCCGAAAAGATCCGCAAAGAGCGTCCACCACGATCCCGGATTGTAGTGCAGGCGCGTCAGCGCACTCCAGACCGGACGCCGCGTCAAGCGCTCGAAAACCGCAGCGCCGCTCGACACATCCACCGTCAGCGACGATCCGCCCTGCAGGAAGATCTTCAGCGTCCCCGCCTCCGGAAAGTAGTGCTTCACGTAGCGCTCCGAGATCCCCGCCCGGGCCAGCAGCAACTCGGCTTCGGACTGCGAAAAAACATCCGCCGACACATCCGGGACCCGGAGCGTCAACTCGCTCCGCGTGACCGAATAGTGCGGGTTGAACGTGTCGCGGTGGTTCATCGCGATCCCCGACAGGGCGTAGATCAGGACCATACCCGCAAAAAAATAGGACAGATCCCGGTGCAGCAGACGGCTCCAACGCCGCAAATCATTACGGCTGAATCGCATACGACGAAGCCGTCACAAAGTAGAACGACAGGTAGGCTTTCCCTTCGGCAGCCTGACGCGCGGCGATCCGGGCCCGGAAATCGGCGATACGCTCCTTGACGCTATTGCCCGTCTCCCCGCGCGCCGCCTTCTCGGTGCTGCAGCCTGCCTCGGTCGTGCCGTGCGTCTCGCCCGTCCCGGCCTGCGCCTGTGCCTCCCAGCGGGCCAGGTACGCTTCATCCACCCGCTGTTCGTCGAGCCGTCCCGTGACACGAACCACCCGGTTCACGCATTGCGGGTCGAAACGTTCCAGATCTCCGCTCTCAACCCGGATCGTCCGGGTATCGTCGCTCCCCATGAGGAAGATCTTGCGCGCCCCGTGCTTGCAGGTGTGCGTGCAGACCCCTTCGATGGTGACCGTCTTCCCGACCAGCGAATCCGCCCCGGCCAGCAGATCGTCGATCTCAAGCACGCCCGACTGCACCGCAGCCGCCGACAGGTTGTCCTGCGACTTTTTCGAGGCGTTGCCCCCTCTGCAGGACCCGAGGAAAACAACAATCGCACAACACCCGGCAAGCAGCATCATGCGGTGGAAAATCATCTTTTTCATATTCTGCATCTTTTTTATTTATGGTAAGTTATACTTATGGCTCGAAGGGACGGATCGCATTGACCGGGGCAAAGATAACGAGAATCACAACGGCTGTCCATACCTAAATGTAGGGATATTGGCCCGCGGATTACCCTCATTATTGGGGATTGCCGGTCCCGGCGGCGGGACCTACTTTTGTGAGGCGGGAAAAAGCCCCGGAAACGAGCCCGGAAGCCCTCCGCGGACCGTCCCGGACGGAAACTCCGCCATGTGCCGAACATGATGATACGCAACCCATACCGAATATCCGGACTACCCGTGCGGGCGTTCGCGGCGGCCCTCCTGCTGCTCGCTGCCGCCCTGCCCCTCCCGCTCCGCGGAGCCGGGGCGCAACCCCCGCGCGAATACCGAATCGAGGGGCGCGTGACGAACGCCCGCACGGGTGAGGCCGTCTGCGGAGCCGCGCTGGTCGCCGGAGACTCGCGACAATGGGCCGTCTCCGATGCCGAAGGGGGTTACCTCATCGCACGGATCGCCGAACCCGAAATCGAACTGCGGGTCTCCTGTCTGGGGTATGTCGCGCAGGTCGTGCGGGTGAAACTCCGGCGCGACACCCTGAACCGCTGCGACATCCCGCTCCGGGAGGCGAACCTCTCGATCGACGAGGTCGTCGTAACCGCCCAGAAACGCGCCGAAACCGCGGGCAGCTCCTATGTCATCGACCGCAATACGCTGGAGCACGCCCAGATGATCAACATCAACCACATCACCACGCTGCTCCCCGGCGGAAAGAGCGTCGGAGACCAGAATCTGGCCTCCGCCTCCAATCGAATCGCCCTCCACGCGGGAAGCGGAAGCGAAATGGGAAACGCCTCGTTCGGAACGGCCATCGAGCTGGACGGCGTCCGGCTGGAGAACAACACCTCGCTCGCCGAAACCAAAGGCGCCGACCTGCGGAACATCGGCGTCTCGAACATCGAATCGGTGGAGGTCGTCACCGGGATTCCCTCGGTGGAGTACGGCGATCTCTCGAACGGAATCGTCAAAATCCACACCCGGAAGGGAAAAACGCCCTTCATCGTCGAGATGACACTCGAACCGAAAACCCGGCAGATCGCGCTCAGCAAAGGATTCGCACTCGGGAAGCCGGGGGCCCGTCAGACCGGGATTCTAAACCTCAATGCCGAACGGACCCGCTCGATCACCGACATCGCGTCACCCTACACGGCATACGAACGCAACAACCTGAATCTCACCTATTCCAAAACATTCTACGACCGCCGCGACCAACCTGTCCGCGTAAGCTTCTCGACCGCAGGGAATATCGGAGGATACAGTTCGAAGGCCGATCCCGACGAATTCAAGGAGACCTACACCCGGACCCGGGACTACGCATTCCGGGGCAGCGCCCGCATGGAGTGGCTGCTCGACCGGAGCTGGATCACCAACCTCCGGCTGCAGGGATCCGTCTCCTACGGCGACAAGCGCTCCGAAACGAACGAAAACAAAAACAGCGCCTCGACCCAACCCTACATCCACACCACCGAGGCCGGATACTACATCGCCGAGAAGTACGACGACAACCCCGACGCCGGGATCATCCTCAGCCCAACGGGGTACTGGTACCTGCGCTCCTTCACCGACAGCAAACCCCTGAACTGGGCCCTCAAGGCCCGGACCGACTGGTCCCGGAATGCAGGCAGGGGGCACAACCGCGTGATGCTCGGGGCCGAACTCTCCGGAAGCGGAAACCGCGGGCGCGGACTCTATTACGAGGATATGCGCTACGCCCCGACCTGGAGAGAGTACCGGTACGACGAACTCCCCTTCATGAACAACGCCGCACTCTTCGCCGAGGAGCACCTCGCAATGCCGGTCGGCGGGCGGTCGACGTTCGAACTGACCGCCGGGGTGCGCGCCGACATGACCTGGATCCGCCGCTCGGAGTACGGGACCGTCGCCAACCTCTCCCCGCGCATCAACGCCCGATACACCCTCTGGGAGGAACGACAGGCTGCGGTGAGCCGCCTGAGCCTCTACGGCGGCTGGGGCAAGTCGGTCAAGCAGCCCTCGTTCATGGTCCTCTACCCCGCCCCGTCGTACAGCGACCGCCTCGCCTTCGCGCCCGGGACCACCGCCGACGGAACCTCCTTCTACGCCTACTACACGCAACCCACGACCCCGGCCTACAACCCCGACCTGAAGTGGCAGTACACGCTCCAGTATGAAATCGGCGCCGAAGCCACGATCCTCGGAAGCCGGATTGCCGTGTCGTTCTTCCGGAACCGAACCCTAAACCCCTACACCAGCCGGACGATCTACACCCCCTTCACCTACAAACTCACCACCCAGGCCGATCTCGAAGCCGGATGCACCATCCCCTCGCAGGACCGCATCTACTCCATCGACCGGCAAACCGGCGTGGTGACCGTCTCGGACCGAACGGGTGCCTTCGCCGACCAGGTCATCGGATACAAGGAACGCAACACCTTCGTCGCACAGACGCAGTACACCAACGGATCGCCCGTCGAACGCTCCGGCATCGACTTCACGGTCGACTTCGCCCGCATCCAGCCCCTGCGGACCCAGATCCGCATCGACGGAAACTACTACCGCTACAAGGGCCTCAACCTTACCGAAAGCGCCTCCACGCTCTCCTCCTCGTCGTCGATGGCTGACGGAAATCCCTACAAATATGTAGGTTATTACACCGGATCGGCCTCCGTGAGCAACGGATCCCTGGAGAAGCAGATGAACCTCAACATGACCGTCGTCACGCACATCCCGAAGATCCGGATGATCTTCTCCCTGCGTCTCGAAAGTTCGCTGCTCAACTACCGCCAGAACCTGAGCGAATATGCCGACGGATCGCCCCGCGGCTATCTGCTCGACACGGCGTCGGACTACTTCGGAAGCGCCGAAAACCTCTACGGAAAGGGACGCTACGTGGCCGTCTATCCCGAATACTACACCGCCTGGGAGGCCCCCGACGTGAAGATCCCCTTCGCCGAACGCTTCGCATGGGCCCGCGACAACGACCCGGCACTCTACCAGGAACTCGCACGGCTCGTCGTCAAAAGCAACACGAGCTACTATTTCGACGAAAACCGCATCTCCGCCTCCTTCGCCATCAACTTCAACCTCACGAAGGAGATCGGCCGATTCGCATCGGTCACCTTCTACGCCCGCAACTTCTTTTACCACATGGGAAAGGTCCGTTCCTCGTGGACCGGGCTCGAAACCTCGCTCTTCGAAAGCAGTTACATCCCCCGGTTCTACTACGGACTCTCGCTGCGCTTGAAACTTTGACCAAAACCATAAAAAACAGAACCATGAAAAAATTGCTTACCCTGTTCGCATGTGCCGCACTCCTCGGAACGGCCTGCACCAAAGACAAAGACGACAACGGCGGCAAAGTCCGCACCTATGACGTATCCGTGCGTCTGGTCTATCCCGAAGGGAGCGAACTCTCGGCCGTCGCAGGCATCGAGGTCCGCATGACCAACGGCAGCTCCGGAACCGTCACCACGGCAACAACCGATGCCGCAGGAACCGCCTCCTTCAAACTCACCGAAGGCATCTACGAGGCCGCAGCAACCGACCGCCGCAGCCTGGAGGGATACACCTACACGCTCAACGCCCTGAAATCGAACGTCGTCGTCTCCGCCGCAACCTGGAGCGAAGGAATGACCGTCGACCTGGAGCTCGTGGCCAGCCGCGCCGGGCAGATCCTCATCAAGGAGGTCTACAGCGGCGGCTGCCAGAAGGACGACGGATCGGGAAACTATCAGTACGACAAATACATGGTCATCTACAACAACTCCGACCAAAAGGCCGAAATCCGGAACTTCTGTGTCGGCATGGCCGGCCCCTACAACGCCAACACCGCCATCAACAACTACGTCAACGGAAAGCTCTTCTACGCCGATGCCGGATACACCCCCACGATCTGCGCCTACTGGTATCTGAAGAAAGAACTCGTACTCGAACCCTACGCCTCGGCCTCGATCGTGCTGTGCGGAGCCATCAACCACACCACAACCTATCAGAATTCCGTAGACCTCAGCCGGGCCGATTACTGCACCTATGACCCCGAGGTCTTCTCCAACACCCTCTACTACCCTGCACCCGCAGAGTCGATTCCCACCGAGAATTACCTCAAGGCCGTCTTCTTCGGAAAGGGAAATGCCTGGCCCGTGAGCATCGTCGGACCCGCCATGTTCATCTTCTCGACCGGCGACGAAGACCCCGCCGCCTGGGGCCTGAATACCCAAAACCGCTACTACTTCCCCGGCAAGGAGAACAACGACGTCTACGGTTGTACCAAAATTCCCAACGACTGGATCCTCGATGCCGTCGAAATCTACGGCGCCGACTTCGTAACCGAATCGCTGCCCCGTTTTACGGCCACTCTCGACGCAGGTTATGCCGTGCTGACCAACAAGCAGGGATACTCGATCTACCGCAACGTCGACAAGGAGGCTACCGAAGCCTTGAGCGAAAATGCCGGAAAAATCGTCTACGGATACGCACTCGGAACCCTCGACTACAAGGGCGCCCAGTCGACCGACCCGAGCGGCATCGATGCCGAAGCCTCGATCCGGAACGGCGCGCACATCCTGTATCTCGATACGAACAACAGCAGCAACGACTTCCATCAGCGGGCGAAAGCCAGCCTGAAGGAGTAATTCCCCGTCATGAAGCAATCGATCCGGCATCTGTTGCTCCTCTGGTCCGTTACGGTCGGGACGTTCGGCGCCGTTCGGGCGGCGTCGGACGCCCCGACTGCTCCGGCCATCCCGGATACCCAGGACACCCCTGACTCCTCGACAACTCCGACCGGGCAAACCGGGCTGACCGGGCTGACGGAAACATCGGAAGCATCGGGGACATCGGAAGCGTGGCTCCGTATCCGGGATGCGGAACTTTACGAAGGCTGGCTCCGCAGCGAAAACGCCGCGGGACTCACCCGCTTCCGGCTGCCGAAATGCTCGGAAGCCGCACTCTTCGCCGCCAAGGAGAACGGAGACTGGAAAAACTGGTACGAGTCGGACGACAGTTTCGAATTCGGCGTAGAGGCCGCCTCCTACTACCGGCTGAGCGAACGCATCGCCGTACACGGAGCGGTCGGCTACAGCCGTTTCTCCGGGAAGCACATGTCCGGCTCCTGCTTCATCGACCCGGAGCAGACGCCGTTCGACCTGGTGGAGTTCTCGACGGAAAACGCCGGGAACAAACGCCTCGAAACCTATCGCGTGACGGGAGGTGTCGGGTTCGATCTTTCGCGTCGGATCGCCCTCGGGGCCCGGTTCGACTACATGACGGCCAACTACTCGAAGCACAAGGACCTCCGACACGTCAATTCGCTCATGGAGATGGTCGTCAGTCCGGGCGTGAAGGTCCGCATCGGCCGCTCCCTCACCCTCGGGGCGAACTACACCTACCGTCGGCGGGTCGAGAGCCTGCTGCTGAAGATCTACGGCAAGACCGATCAGATCTACGTCTCGCTGCTCGATTACGGGGCCTTCTTCGGGAAGCGGGAGGCCTTCGGCGAAAACGGCTATACCAAAGAGAACGAAACCAAACCGCTCTTCGACGAGTACCACGGCGGAGCCTTCCAGCTCGACTGGCGGATCACCCCGCGGATGACGTTTTTCAACGAGATTTCCGTCCGGCAGCGCAAGGGTTACTACGGCAAGCCGTCGCCCTCGACGATCGTCTACTCCAACCACGACGGGAGCGATATCGCCTACCGCGGCGTCTGGAATTACAACGGCGGGCGGCATCGCCATACGCTGCAACTCTCCGTCGACAGCAAGCGTATCGACAACCGCGAGAACATCTATACCGTCCAGAACGAGGAGATCGGACGCAGTTACATTCTCTATCTCGGCCAGACGGAGGTCGGCAGCCGGGTCCGGCAATCGGCTTCGGCGCGCTACACCGGGCAGTTCGGCATGACGCAGGGAGTCCCTACGTGGCGGGGCGTGTTCGACGGCGGGATCGACCGCCGGAGGATCTCCGCCACGAACTATCCCGACTACCGGCATCAGGAACTGGCATGGTGGCATCTCCGGACGTCCGGAGAGCGCAATATCCTCCGGGGCCGGAACCTCTGCACCTTCGGGATGGGGATCGGCTACGCTTCGGGAACGGGCGATCCCTGTAGGGACGGGAGTTACGAGGAGGCAGGCACGAGCGAAACCCTCACCCGCACGCTCGACGACCGGCTCATGCAGGAGTACGAATACCTGACGGCCGCACGGATCGATCTGTCGGTCAATCTGGGGCTGAGCCGCCGGTTCGGGAGTCGGGAATTTAACCCGGAGAATCGGGCGATTCGGGGGTTCGCTGCGCTGGAATACACCTGGAGCAAGGCGTTCCGAACGGAGTATTCGGGCCGGGCGATGCGTCATGCGGTTCAATTGTGGGTAGGGTGTGTCTTCTGAGCGGTCGGTATTCCGGGCGCGGAGCAAATCGGAGATGGGTCGGGGAGTCCGAATGTCGGCTGGTTGAGGTTTGTTGAGGCTTGTAGCTGCTTGCAGCGGCCCTTTACAGAGCACAAGTCGAAAAACTCGGGAAGCATCCGTTTCACAAGATTCGCGCAAAGTTTTTCCCGCGGAATTTTGCAGAATCGAAAATTCCGTTTATCTTTGCACCCACAAATGGGGGATTAGCTCAGCTGGCTAGAGCGCTTGCATGGCATGCAAGAGGTCACGAGTTCGAATCTCGTATTCTCCACTCCAAAGGGCCGGAAATGGCCGAATACCCTGCAAACCTCGGTTTGCAGGGTATTTTGTTGTTACCGGAGTTTGCCGAAGCACGAAGATCATCGAAAACAGGCTCTCCGAAATCCATTCAGTATCCTTCTTCAATTCGGGAAAACAACGCTGAATTATCAGCAACAACCTGGTTTGCACCTGTTTGCACCGATATTCCTCTTGACAGGCGACTCTCGGACAACTAATTTTGTAATCCTGCAACCGGTGCAACTATGGAAAGAACGACTTTCAGCCTGTTATTCTACATCCGACGGGACAAACTCAACAAAAAAGGCACTGTCCCCGTATTTATGCGTCTGACAATCAATGGTGAACGTGCTGACGCCTCAATCAAACGGTCTATTGATCCCTCCGTCTGGAATCCAAACAAAGGAAAAGCCAACGAAAAATGCCGCAGCGGAAAGGATTTGAACCTGTATCTGGACGCCATTTCCGCCAACATTCTGCGGATTCAACGGGACCTTGAACTCGACAACAAGGAGGTATCCGCACGAATCATTCTGAACCGCTATCTGGGCAAAGACCAGTCGGACCGTCATACGCTGATGGAGGTCTTCCGGGAACACAATGACAAGTGCCGTGCGCTGATGGGGATCAATTTTGCTCCAGGTACGGTTGAACGGTATGAGACCTGTCTACGCTTGATTCAAGAATTTATGCGCAAAACCTATCAAAAGGAGGATTGTTATTTGGATGAAGTAAGCAGGCAGTTTATTGAGGACTACGAGTTTTTTCTCAAGACCGTCCGGCACTGCCGCCATAACACGACAACTCGCTATCTCGCAAATTTCAAGAAAATTATCAGAATAGCACTTGCTAAAGACTGGATGAAAAAAGATCCTTTCGCGCAGATCCGATTTCATCTGGATCCCGTCGAACGGGAGTTCCTCGAAAAACAGGAACTGAAAACATTGCTCGACAAGGAGATCTCGATTCCCCGGCTGGCGCAGGTCCGCGATATCTTCTGCTTCTGCTGTCTGACGGGGTTGGCTTTTACGGATGTGCAGCAACTCAAACCCGAACATCTGGTGAAGGATTTCCACGACAAGATATGGATCCGCAAGGCACGCCTGAAAACCAAAAGCATGTGCCACATTCCGCTGCTGGGCGAGGCGCTGAAGATCCTCGACCGTTACAGGGAGCACCCCTACTGTCAGGTACACGGCGTCCTGCTCCCCGTATGCAGCAACCAGAAGATGAACTCCTACTTGAAAGAGCTGGCCGATATCTGCGGTATCCGCAAGAATCTCTCGACGCATTGCGCACGCCATACGTTCGCGACCCTGACGCTGGCCAGCGGCGCCACGATTGACAATGTTGCCAAGATGCTCGGCCATGCCAATGTCAACATGACGCGCCATTATGCAAAGGTCCTCGACTCGTCGATCATGCGGGATATGCAAATGGTGGCAGAAAACATGGCATGGTAATCTTTTGCCGGGTATCTGAAATCGGCTGTGGACAACAGGCTCCTTATTCAGGAATTCGCCCTATTTTGCGGGCGGGTTCCGAAAGTCGGGCCCTTTGAAAACTTAAAAATGTGTTATTATGGAATGCAAACTGATTGAAGCGGCCGCCTTCGAGGAGCTGAAGGCAATCGTCAACCGAATTCAGAGCCGGATCGGCTGTCTGGCCTCGAAAACCATGCCCCGAAAACCCGGAGGCTGGCTGACCCAGGAAGAGGTATGCGGCATACTGAGGGTATCAAAACGGGTGTTGCAATACTACCGACAACAACGAATGATCCCCTACACGATGATCGGAAACAAAATTTATTTCCGGGAAAGCGACATCAAACACACACTCGATACGAACCTGATAAAACCCCGTGCATAATGGAAGACTGGATCACACGAAGATCTCCGGAATACAAGGAGATTCAGGAGAAAGCCCTGGCAACACTCGATTGCATCGAAAAGATGATTGAGACATTACCCACCTATGTCAATTCGGAAACCTATCTCACCGGCGAGGAGGTGCGAAATCTCTTCGGGTTGAGTCAACGGTCTTTACAGAACTACCGCGACGAGCGGATTATCCCCTACACGGCTTTCGGCGGAAAGATTCTCTACCCAATGTCCGAGATTGCGAAGATTCTCGAAAAGAATTTCGTCAAGCCGATTCAGCGATAGGACAAGGAGCAACGGGTTGCCCGTTGCTCCTGTCTTTTCAGCCCAACGCCTCCAGTTGTCACCTTCGCGTGCGGTCCCCGTGATAAGCCACATCCAGCTGCCGCAGGGATTGAAGCATTTGACAAGAGCTTCGGCATTGAAGCATTTGCTCCTTATCTTCTAAAAATTTCATGGTTGAAGAGGAAACATCTTTATTCGATTGCTCTTCTTAAATCTTTTTTCTGTGTCATAAAATCTTGATAAAATCAGCATTTTAAAGGTCAACAAATCCTAAAATAACAGGTCTTATTCCTCGATTCCTTCACTTCACATCAATGCACTTTAATTGGAAATACTAACTTTTGATATTTCGAATACCCCGAGACCCATTCGTCCGAATGCCGGGGGACGATAGGTTCGAAATGCAAAACTCCGCGCAACCACCCCACGAGCCTCAGACCAACCGGATACCGCTCCGGCAGCAATGGCCTGCTGCATGATATTTCCTACGGCTGTCGCTTCCGGCAATCCGGTGGTCACTTCGAGGCCCGTCGCATCGGCAACAAACTGCATCAACACCTCGTTACGGCTGCCCCCACCCACGACATACAGTCGTTTTATGGTTCGCCCCGTGCAACATTGCAGGCTTTCCAATACGGAACGGTACTTCATGGCAAGCGATTCGAAGACACAACGGATAAATTCTCCCGGCGTGGCCGGTTCCGGCTGATCGGTTTCGCGGCAGAACCTGACAATCGCTGCACTCATCGATGGGGGATTTTTGAAAAGCGGGTCATCTACGTCTACAAGACTTCGGAAAGCGGCACACGATGCGCACAGTTCCGCAAACCGATCGTAAGGAACGACTGTTCCGAGTCCTTCCCATTCGGACATCAATCGCTGCAACAGCCACAGTTCCGTGATGTTGCGCAGAAACAGGATCCGGTCCGCCACACCTCCTTCGTTGGTAAAGTGGCCGGACATAGCCGCAGCTGTCAATATCGGTTCGTTTGATGTAACTCCCAACAGCGACCAGGTCCCGCAACTGAGAAAAGCCCAATCCGCACCCGAAGCCGGAAGTGCGGCCACCGCACTGGCCGTGTCGTGCGATCCGACGGCGAAAACCCGGGCTCCAAAGGCTCCGGTTCGCGCGGCGATCTCCGGGGCCACGGAGCCGAGGCTGGTTCCGGGGGTCACGATTGACTGTACCCATGTTTCGGGAATACCCAGCCGATCCAGAATCGGAATAGACCGCAGCCAGCTCCGGAGATCCGGGACAGTAATAAGGAATCACGGGAATTTCCCGGCCGAGATAACAGGGAATCTCTGCCGTAACATTGAAATTCGCAGGTTTCTCCTTCATGCGGGAGACTACCGTGGCGTATTCCGACTGGAAGTGCACTCAATTTTTCCCGATCAAAAAAACGGGACAACACGAGGATAAAAACATATAACACACTAATAATAAATGATTTAAACCACACATTCATAAAAGAATCTTATCTCAATGTTTTACAGAAAGCCCCAGTCAGACGGTAAAAATATCTAAATTTGTTATACTGATATAGATCCGCCGATAGCAACCCGAAAATCATGAAAAGAATCTTATCCGTTTGGCCCTTGCTGCTACTTCTGCCGTTCCTGTCGAGCAGCGCCTGCTCGGACTCCCAAGAAACCCCCGATCCAGGCTATCCCAACGAGTATATTTTCTATGGAGAGCCATTCGACCGGATCCCGACCATCGACAATATGCGAATCTACGAAGCCGCCCCCCGCGTTTTCGCCAAAAGCAATTCACTGCAAGCTATCCGCGCCCGGTTGGATGCCATTCAGGATCTGCATGTAAATGTACTGTGGATCATGCCTGTCTTCTCGATGTCGTCGCAACAGACCGGCGGTCGGGCCCCCTTCGGTTCCCCCTACTGCATCCGCGATTTTTACGCGCTCGACCCCGAATTCGGGGAGATCGAGGATTTGAGAGCGCTGGTTGAGGAGGCGCACAAACGCGGCATCGCCGTCATCCTCGATCTGGTGACCAACCATACGGGCTGGGACCACTGCTGGATTACGGAGCATCCCGCGTGGTATGCCCGCCGAAACGGCGAGATGTACAGTCCCGACTCCGGATCTACGACCTACTCGAATTCCGTTCAGTTGGACTGGGAAAATCGGGAGCTCTATCAGGAGTTCATCCGCATCATGAAATATTGGATCGCCGTGGCAAATATCGACGGCTATCGATGCGACAGCGCCGACTGGATTCCGGTCGATTTCTGGGAGGAGGCAATCCAGGCACTGCGCAATTTCCAGCCCGGACGCCAGGTTATCATGCTGGCCGAAGGAACCTCCGTGGAGAGGCTCGGGGCCGGATTCGACCTGAATTATGCGTGGCGATTCTGCGATACGCTGGAAGCCTTGTTCGCCGGCACGGCCTCCGTGGAGGAGCTTCTCGCCGCGGATTCCTACGAATGGCAGTCGATCGCAACCACGGGGAGAAGCAAAATGAGATTCTCGACCAACCACGACCGAACCGCCTCGGCATCCCCCGTAGAGCGTTACGGGTCGGTCGACGGCTCCATCGCCGCATTCACCATTGCCGCCTTGATGGGCGGGGTGCCGATGATCTACAGCTCCCAGGAGATCGGGTATGCCCGGCGAATCTCGATTTTCAAGAACGATGCTGTCGTCATGGACTGGAATTCGGGGACGGAGACTGCGGAACGTTTCGCCCGGATCATGGAGATCGCCTCCGAGGAGACGATCCGCAAGGGCGAAACCCTCCCGTTGAATCTTCCCGATGTCGTCGGGTTCGAACGCCGATACGGGACGGACGAAGTGCTCGTTCTGGTGAATCCTTCATCCGAACCGGCCGCGCCGGAGATCCCGGAGGACTGGGCCGAAGCCCGCTGTCAGGATCTGCTGAAGCAGGAGGAGTTCTCCGGATCGCTGACGCAGATCGAAGGATACGGCGTGCGGGTACTCCGACGTCTGTAAGGGTGCGGAACATCCGGTTCACGCCCGAAAATTGAGATTTCAGACGCCTCGAAAATCTCAATAATAACAAGCTTGATTCATCTATCAATCAACAATATAATTCTCGAAAAGGCTTAATGTTTCCGAAGGTTCCGATTTGCCGTCGGGTTTCTCCGTATCTTTGTAAACACAGTTCAAAATCGAAAACATTTTACGCATGATACGAAAACTAACCCTGTTCCTTCTGTTGCTGCCACTTGTCGCAGCGCCCGTTGTTGCCCAGCAACCGAAACAGACAAATCCCTTTGTTTTCGGGAACTGTCGGATTACGGTTATCACCGACGGATTGCTGCGACTCGAATACGCTGTCGACGGCGCATTCTTCGACGACAGGACGATGTTTGCCTGGAACCGCGACGCCTTGTGCCGGGAGTGCTCCATCGAACAGATCGACAGCACTACCTATCTGATTACAACCCCGCGCATGAAGGTCCGTTACGTCGCGGACAACTATCCGTTCGGGATCTTCAACCTCAACATCGAATTCGACAATGCGGGTCAGCCGGCGGTCTGGAATACGCGGCGTTCGGCATTCCCCTCGCGCAACAACCTCCGGGGTGCCGTCGCGACGCTCGACCAGGTGGACGGGCGCTGTCCGCTCGACGAAGGGATTCTCTCGCGCGACGGTTACTACATGATCGACGACACGGGGAAGGAGCGCATCATCGACGGATGGCTCGCACCGGGTTCGGAGAAGCATATTCAGGACTACTACGTATTCATCTACGGCGACGACTACAAGTCGGCACTGAAGAGCCTGGGAGCCATCAGCGGCCAGGCCCCGATGAATCGCAAATACATGCACGGGGCGTGGTACTGCCGGTTCCACAACTACTCGGCGGACGATTACCGGCAAATCGTCCGCGAGTATGCGGAGCAGGACTTCCCGCTGGACGTGATGGTTTTCGACATGGACTGGCACACGATGGGAGCCCGCATCGGATCGGGACACGGAGGGCGCCGGAGCTGGACGGGATACACCTGGAACCGGGAGCAGTTTCCCGATCCCGGGGCGCTCATTGCCGAATTTGCCCGGGACAGCATCGCCGTCACTCTGAACGACCATCCGGCGGACGGCATACGGCCCCACGAGGCGTGCTATGACGACTTCATGCACGCATTGGGACGCTCCCCGGAGTCGGACCCCTGCCCGCTGTTCGATGCCGGGGACCGGAACTACATGAAGCAGTTCTTCCGCTGCGCCCTGCAGCCGCACGAGGATCTGGGCGTGGCGTTCTGGTGGCTCGACTGGCAACAGGATTATCTCCAGCCCTACGTGCGCAACACGCGGGTCCGGCACCTGCCGTGGCTGAACCACCTCTACTACACCTGGTCGCAACGACGCGACAGCCTGCGGGGATGCATGTACAGCCGTTGGGGAGGATTCGGATCCCACCGCTACCCGATTCAGTTCTCGGGGGATGCCGCGGGCAGTTGGCAGACCCTGGCCTTCGAGGTCGAGATGACGGCAACGAGCGGAAACGGTGGCTGCTTCTTCTGGACCCACGACATCGGCGGGCACATGAACGGCAACGATACGGAACTCTATGTCCGCTGGACACAGTTCGGAGCCCTGAGCTCGACGCTGCGGGTCCACTCCTCGTCGGATGCCCGGGACCGCCGGCCCTGGCTCTGGGGCAAACGGGCCACCGACGCCATGCGCAAGGCCTACCACCTGCGTTCGGAGCTGATGCCCTACATCTACACGTCACTGCGCCAGACCCACGACGAAATGCTGCCTCTGGTGCGCGCCATGTACATCGACTACCCGAAGGCCGAGGAGGCCTACACCCATCCGCAACAATACATGTTCGGCGACAACCTGCTCGCCGCACCAATCGTCACTCCGGCCGGGGCGGATTCGACGGCCTCCTGCCGGGTGTGGTTCCCCGCCGGGTGCGACTGGTACCGGTTCGACAACGGTTTGCGGTACCCCGGAGGCTCCCGTCACGAGATTCATGCGGCACTCGACGAAATTCCGCTCTTCGCCCGGGGCGGCTGCATCATCCCGATGCAACCCTATGCCCGGCGCATGGCTTCGGTGCAACTTGAGACGCTGCGGGCCCGCCTCTACCCCGCAGCCGAAGGGACGAACAACACAACGACTCTCTACGAGGACGACGGACTCTCAACGGCATATCTCGACGGGAAGTTCGCCTGCACCGAGATGAGCTGCGAAATGAACGACAACCGCCTGACACTGACGATCCATCCGACGGTCGGATCGTTCGCCGGGCAACCGACACGTCGATGCGTCGAGTTCGAGGTGTGGGGACTCGGACCGCAGGCCGAATTCCGGGCGCTGCCCCGCGGGGCGCGGATCGAACGCCGGGGAGAGCTGACCGTCATCTCGCTCCCCGGGCAGGAGATTCGGAAAGCGTGCCGGATCGTCATCGAGAATCCTTACACGCAAAAATAAGGAGCCATGAAACGTCTATTGATCGGTCTGCTGCTCCTGGCCGGGGTCGTTCTTCCGGCTTCGGGATGGGCACAGGCGCACGATCTCTTCGAGCTGCTCGACGAAGAGGTCCGCAACAGCAGCCTCTACCGCCAGAAACGACAGGAGCGAATCGATACCCTGCAGGGCAAGCTGCGGGACAGCATCTCCCTGGACGATGCGCGCCGGTTCTACCTGCTCGGAGAGCTGGTCAACGCCTGCTGCAACTACGACTACGACCTCTCGACGCACTACGCCACGGCGATGTCCGAGTTGGCCGGGCGTATGGAGGACCCGGAACGCATCCATACGGCACGCCTGGCTACGGCACGGATCCTTATCTCCGGCGGGCTGTTCATGTCGGCGCTCGAAACGCTCGACGGACTCGACGAACGGCTGTTGACCACCGAACAGTTGAGCGACTACTACGCCTTCTATGCCAGCAGCTACTACGGTTTTTCGAGCTTCATCGGCCACAGCGAACACGCCCGGAGCTACCTGATGCAAGGCAACGTCTATCAGGAGAAGCTCGTCTCCATCCTCCCCGAAGGCAGCGTACCGCACACCGTGGCGCGGGCCCATCTGCTGATCCACCGCTTCCAGGACTACGAACAGGCCGCAAGGCTGCTCCGCCCGCTGTGCGAGCAGGCCGACATCAATGACCGCGAGTTTGCCAAATACGCCACGACGATGGCCATGCTCTACGGGAAATTCGGCGACTCGGAGAATCAGAAGCGGATGCTGGCCCAGGCCGCCATCTGCGACATCCGCAATGCCGTGCGCGAAAACACCGCCATCATGAACCTTTCGCAACTCCTCTATGCCGAGGGGAATTACGAACGCGCCTACCTCTATGCCCGCCAGGCATTCGAGGACGCCTCGTCGTACAACGCCCGACACCGGAAGATCCAGTTGTCGGACTTCATGCACATGATCGAGACCGAACGCCTGCTGCATGAACAGACCATCCGGCAGCGGCTGCGCACATCGGTAATCGTAACCACGGCACTGGCCCTGCTCTCTCTGGGGCTGCTGGTCATCGTCTTCATCCAGCTCCGGAAGGCCAACCGCCGGAAGGTGATCATCGAACAGACCAACCTGCGGCTGAATGCCCTCAACGTCGAACTCCGCGAAGCCAACCAGATCAAGGACACCTATCTGATCGATTTTCTGGTCATCTGCATGGACTACATCGACAAGATCAACTCCCTGATCGCCTCGGCTCGCAAACGGATGAAGAACCAGGCGTGGGACGAACTCGCGGCGCTGCTCGACCCGATGATTCCCCACAAAGAGCGGCAAATGCTGGCCAAAACCTTCGATTCGATCTTCCTCTCGCTCTTCCCGACCTTCGTGGAGGATGTGAACCGACTGCTCGTCGAGGAGGGCAAAATCCGCGTGCGGGGGAAAGAGTCCCTGAACAACGAACTGCGAATCTACGCCCTGATGCGTCTGGGAATCCGGGATTCGATCCACATCGCCAAGTTCCTGGACTGCACGGTAAACACGATCTACACCTACCGGACCAACATCAAGAGCCGCGCCTGCGACAAGGAGGCCTTCGAGCAGGACGTCATGAAGATCGGCATGAAAATCAACAATCCGAAACACTAAACCAAAACCTGAAATGATATGAAAATGAAACAGACTTTGCTGTTGCTCGCCGTCGCACAGGTACTGACGCTCGGGACGGGAAGCGGAGCGATGCTCCGGGCCCAGGAGCTGAAGGAGTGCGAACACGTGACGCTCACGGCCACGGCCGACGCCTACACGACGTGTGTCGCCACAGACTCCCGCAATTACGGAAAGGAGTCCTACCTGAAACTGGCCCGGAACAACGCGCGCCCGGCCCACAAGTACAACATCTACCTGAAATTCGACCTCGCGGCGGAGGCCCTCCGGGGACGGGAGATCGTGGGGCTCGAATTCGGAATCAACAAATCCGAAGGCGGCCTTTCGGGCGAACGCCGCGTGAACATAGCCGTCGTGGAGGACAACACATGGTCCGAAACGGCGATCTCGGGAGAGTTCCGGGCCGAACACCCGGCCTATACCCAAAACCGCACGATCTCCTACTTCACGAAACGCTCGACCGACAACGTGCGCCGCTACACGATCCGGTCCACGCCGGAACAGAACAGCCGGCTGCTGGAGGCCGTGCGGGCCAACCTGGAGCGGGGAATCACGGAGCTGACGCTGCGGCTCTATCCCGACGAGGGGCGTCCGGACGAGGACGACAAGGAGCCCATCTATTTCTACGCCCGGGAGTACGGCGAGAAGGCTCCCTATCTGACCGTTTACTATAAATAATCGAGCCATGACACACTTTGCCGCACATTTCAAAACGAGAACTTTCGTCCGCTGCGTACTGCTTGCGCTGCAGCTCGTCGTGCTGAGCCTGCCGCTTGCGGCGCAAGAGCGGATCGAAGCCCGGGGCTATGTCCAGAACCGGGAGGGGGCGCCGCTGGTCGGAGCAACCGTACAGGTCGTCGGCACGACGGAGGCCGTCGTAACCGACATCCAAGGGGCATTCGTCCTGCGCAACGTCCTCAAGGGTGCCAAACTCCGCATCTCCTATGTGGGATACGCAACTGCAGAGATCGAGGCCCGGACGGGCGTACAGAACGTCATACTGGAGGATGACCGACAGCTCATCGAGGAGGTCACCGTAGTCGGATACGGCACGATGAAAAAACGGGACCTTACGGGGTCGATCACCTCGGTCTCGAACTCCGAGATCGAGAAACGGCTGCCGACGGACATCTACGAGGCGATGCAGGGCCAGGTGGCCGGTGTACAGATCGTCACGAACTCCGGAGCTCCGGGCGAGGGCGCCACGGTCCGCGTCCGCGGAACCGCCACCTTCGGAACGGGAGTCGAACCGCTCTACGTGGTTGACGGCCTGCCCGTCGAGAGCGCCGACATGGTGAACCCCTACGACATCGAGTCGATCGAGATTCTGAAGGATGCAGCTTCGGCGGCGATCTACGGTTCGCGCTCCGCAAACGGTGTCGTGCTGATCACCACCAAGAAGGGCTCGATCGGCAAGACCCGCCTGGACCTCAAGTATCAGTTGAGCTTCAACCATCTGGCCAACTGTCTTCCGATGACTACTCCCGAGCAGTTCCGCTATTACGATCAGGTGCGGATGAGCCTCGGAGAGAAGGGAGCCTCGACCTATACAGACCCCTACAACCGTTTCCTGAACAGCGGCGAAAACATCCTCGACTACCTCTTCCGCACGTCGCCCAAACACCAGTTGGACCTGAGCGCAAGTGGCGGAACCAACAAGCTGAAATACTATGCCGGATTCGGATTCATCGACGAGGAGGGAATCGTCGTCAACAGCAACTACAAGAAGATGTCGATGCGTCTCAACTTCGAGTACGAAGCGAGCAAGGTCGTGCGCGTCGGACACCGCGTCTTCGCCTCCTACTCGGGGCAGAACGGGCTCTATTCCGAATCGGGCGTCCTGACCCAACTCTACGACTGGGTCCCCTACTGGAACCTGTTCATGGCCGACGGAAGCTACATGCACAACATCGAAAACCGGAACAGCGCCCTGACCTACGCCATGGAGGCCACCAACAAAAACCAGCGGCTGAATGCCTCGATGCTGGACTTCGTGGAGTTCTCGATCGCCAAGGGGCTGAAGTTCACGACGAACGTCTCGGGATCGTTCAACCTCAACCGCTCCCAGACCTACAAGCCGTCGGTTCTGCTCGGCACCGTGGCCACGGACAAAACAACCGGTGTCAATACGGGATACTACACCTACTCCGTGCTGAACGAAAACTACTTCAACTACAACTTCAAGCGCCGGGGGCATGACTTCTCGGCCGTCCTGGGCAACAGCATCCAGTACTGGCGCACCGACACGGACCGCATTACCGGACAGGACTACACCACCGATGAGATCTACACGGTGAACTTCGCCTCGCAGATCGACGCCAAGAACACCTATGCCACGATCTCCGATCATGCCCTGGTCTCGTTCTTCGCCCGGTTGACCTACTCCTACGCCGGGAAATACCTCTTTGCAACCAACATGCGCGAGGATGCCTCGTCACGCTTCGGAAAAAACAGCAAATGGGGATTCTTCCCGTCGGTCTCGGCGGGCTGGCGCTTCTCCGACGAGCCGTTCATGAAGTGGAGCCGCAAGGCCCTGACCGATGCCAAAATCCGGGTCAGCTACGGTCTGACCGGAAACGAGGCCATCGGAAACTACGACTCCTACACGATTTACAACCCGGGGAGTTACTACGAAGGGGTCTCGGGCATTGCCCCCTCGCGTCTGGGAAATCCGGACCTGAGTTGGGAGTCGACGGCTCAGACCAACGTGGGTCTGGACCTCTCGTTCTTCGACAACCGACTGACGATCACCGCCGACTGGTATGACAAACAGACCACCGACCTGCTGTATCAGAGCCAGCTGCCGAAGGAGACCGGATACACGACCATCACGCGGAACGTCGGGGCGATGCAGAACCGGGGATTCGAGTTCTCGGTGAACGCCCGCATCCTCAAACGCAAGGACTGGAGCTGGGATCTGGCATTCAACATCTCGCACAACAACAGTGTCATCAAACGGCTGGCCGACGGAATTCCCTTCTATACCGGTTCGGGGAGCGCCATCTACGTCCAGGAGGGGGCCCGCATCGGCGAATTCTACGGATACCGCCACGACGGTATTTTCCAGTACGACGAATCGAATGCCTTCACCGCGGACTGGAAACAGTTGACCCCGGTCTTCTCGAACGGGCACTTCACCCATCAGTACCTCCTCGACGGGCAACCCTATCAGGGCGAAATCTACCAGAAACGCTACTCCGACGGCTCGGTATTCAAGGGCGGCGACGTCAACTGGATCGAGGCCCCGGGATCGCAGAACGGAATCATCGACACCGACGACAAGGTCAAACTCGGATGTGCACAGCCCGACTTCTTCGGAGGTCTGAACACGACGCTGAGCTATCGCGGACTCTCGCTCTTCGTGTCGCTCTACTATTCGATCGGCGGCGAGATCTACAACTACGCCCGCAAGTCGAGAAACTCCTTCCAGCGCACCTACACCTCGCCCGAGCCCGAAGTCATCGACAACATGTGGACCCAACAGGGTGACATCGCCACCTATCCGCGTCCGGTTTCGACAGTCGAGTACAACCGCCTGGGGCCCTCGGACTTCTACATCGAGGATGCCTCCTACATCAAGCTCCGCAACGTGAAACTCACCTACCGGCTCCCCTCGCACCTGACGCGAAAGGCAGGAATCAAGAACCTGACGGTCTATGTTTACGGCAACAACCTGCTGACCTTCACCGCATACCGCGGTTTCGACCCCGAATTCTCGGGAGCCAATGCCCTGAGCTTCGGTATCGACAGCAACCGCTATCCCCGCAAACGGGAATACGGCCTGGGGCTTGCGCTAACCTTTTAACCACTACCACCCATGAAAAACACATTATACCTATCGATCGTATTGATTTGCTGCCTGTTGTCGGTCGGCTGCCGGTCGCTGCTCGAACTCGACCCGCAAAGCTCGCTGACCAGTGAAAAGTTCTGGAAAAGCGAAGCCGACGTGGAGAACGGCGTCACGGCCATGTACTACTCGCTCTCACAGGCGATGGCCCGCGGCTACTACGACTGGGGTGAGCTCCGCGGCGGAAACTACACCGGAGACCAGCCCAACGGCCCCGACCAGTATGACATCATCAACAACATCATGACCTCAGCCAACTCCGCCGGGCTGTGGACAAACCTCTACCAGACGATCAGCCGGGCGAACCTCGTGCTGAAGTATGCCCCGAACGTAAACATGCTCTCGTCGCAGAAGAACGGCTATCTGGCCGAGTGCTATGCGATCCGTGCCCTGTGCTATTTCTACATCGTCCGGGTCTGGGGCGACGCGCCGCTGTTCCTCTCTCCGGTCGAGGAGTACGACCCCGACAACATCTACCGCGAACGCAGCGACAAGGAGCTGATCCTCGATCAGATCGCAGCCGACCTGGAGCTCGCCGAGATGTATGCCCAGCCGATCACCTCCGGATCGTTCAAACGGACGCGCATCAACCAGATGGCCGTCTATGCACTGATGGCCGACGTCTACGCCTGGAGGCACCAGTACGACAAGGTGCTGGCCGTGATGGAGAAGGTCTACCGGCTGGCGCCCGAGACCTCCTCGAACGCCTACTGGCAGACGCTCGAACTCTCGCCCAATATCTCCCAGGAGGAGTTCACCGAGGCCTGGCAGGGGATCTTCGCCCGTGTGGACCCCGACGGAGCGCTGACCGACATCCCCAAGGAGCGGATCTTCTACATCCACTACGAAGAGATCGAAAACGGCCTGAACGGAAACACCTCCTACTTCTGTACGGGAGCCTGCAAGGCCTATCCCTCGGAGCGGCTGCTGTCGATGTACGCATCGGGAGACAAGCGGCAGACGGCAACCTACACGGGGTCGTCGCAAAAGAAACTCACGGCCAAGTTCTGGGGAACGACCACCTCGTTCGGATCCGGAGGTCAGGTCTCGAACTGCGATCTGATCCTCTACCGCATGAGCGATCTGGTGCTGCTGCACGCCGAGGCGCTGGCCCGGACGGGCGACCTGAACGGTGCGGTCGTCGAACTCAACAAGATTCACACCCGGGCCGGATTGCCGGCCTATCTGGCGGGGGATTTCATCGCGCCCGACGATGTCGTGCGGGCCGTGCTCGACGAACGCACGATCGAACTCATCGGAGAGGGGAAATTCTGGTTCGACCTGCTGCGGACCGACCATGCCGTAGACATCGGAGGCATCTCCGATCCCAACAAGTACCTCTTCCCGATCAACAAAACCCATTTGGACGAAAACTACAAGCTGAAACAGAATCCCGGCTACGGAGCCGGGGAATGACGGTTTGATTTGACAGAGAAATTCGGCTATGAAAAAGATAAAATTTCTGGTTATCGGCGTGTTGGCGGCCCTGAGCCTGGGCGGCTGCGACAAATTGCCGCTGCAGCGGAGTTACGACTACGACCCCAAACCGCTGGACCCGCATCAATACATGACCTGCTGGGAGTACATTGCCCAGAGTCCGACGCTGGCTTCGATGAAAATGGCCATCGAACGCTGCGGACTGACCGACTACTATGCCCAGACCGAGGAGAAGTACACCTATCTGCTGCTCGATGAAACGGCGTTTACCGAATACATCCTCCCGCAGCTCGATGCCGGGCTCGTCACCGATGCGGACGTCGAGGCCCTGAAGGAGATCCTGCTCTTCCACATCGTGCGCGGGGAATACAACGGCTACAACGGCACGCTGAATTACGACCCCATGCATGTCCTGACCCTTTGGGAGGACATCGACGCCGTGATGACGATCAAACTCTACAACGACTTCGACTCCCTGTCCCAGAAACTGCAGGACCGCGTGACGTTCATGGATCAGTGCGGGCACAGCCAGGTCGTCTACGCGACGATGAGCAACCTGCTCATGACCAACGGCTCGGCCCACATCCTCTCCCGAAACTGCGTTTACGAAAAATAGATCGAAAGATGAAGATACAAACACGTTTAGCCTGTATGCTGCTGCCGCTTCTGGCGGGGCTGGCCGGCAGTTGCGAGAAGACGCCCGAACCCGGGGCGATCGACATCCGCTTCCAGTTCGACTCCTATGACATCGACCTGAACATCGCGGACAATCCATACATCACCTGCGTCATCAACTCCGAACAGGAGCTGAGCAGCGTCTCGATGTACATTCTCTACGAGGACGGAACCCAGGAATCCTACAAGGAACCCCTAACGAGTTTCTTCAATGCCCGACTCTGCTCGATCCACGAACGCCCGGTCTACACCGAAACGATGAGCGGATTCCGGGTCGTGGCCGAGGACCGGGGCGGTGCCGTCGTCTCGAAAGAGGCCTCCTTTGTCATCACTCCGGCCATTTCGGCTCCGGAGATCGTGCTGAAACAGGAGTCGCTGTACTTTGCCGAAGGGGATCCCGTGCCGCCCTTCTCGTTTGAGGTGACGGCGCAGACCGCCCTGCAGAGCATCGGCATCGAACTCATCGAAAGCGGGGATGCCGTGCCGTTCCTGGACCCGAACCCCTACAGCGATTTTTCCGGCGAAACCTCCTACCTCTTCGAGTCGGAGAATTTCACCTTCGTCGACTACGACCTGACGAAGATCCCTTCGGCGTTGCGGATCACCGTCACGGACTCCTACGGAAAGACGGCCATCGCCGTGCTGCCGATCGACTACAAGGCCCTGCCGGCCCCGACGCTCACCGTGAACCCGATGGCGGGAGCGGTGGACGAGTATGCGGCGTGCAGCGTGACAGGCAGCGTGACGAGCAATACGGGCGTCGAGGAGATCACCTGCTATGCCCTCGGCGAGAACTACGAATACGAGGTCGGAAGCCAGCACTTCGACGCGGCACTGGAGACCGACTTCCGGATCGAGATCGACGGAAACGAGATGCGGGATTATGTAACGGCCTTCCGGGTCGTGGCGAAGGATGCCCGCAACAAGACCACGACCGAGGAGATTCCCGTCACGGTCAACCCCCAGTACACGGAGGTTGCGGCCGGAACCGACCTCAAGGCCCTGCTCGCCGAACAGCAGGCCGACGACAAATACCGCAGCATCAAGTTGAGGCTCGCGGCCGGAACCTACGAGATGGGCTCCGATGCCGTCACGATCAACAAACGGCTGCTCCTCACGGGCGATGCGGAGGGCGACGAGATGCCTGAACTGCTCTTCTCGGGCAGCAACACCTTCCTCACGGACCATGCCGCCGTATCGGAGGTCGTCTTCGAGAACATCCGCTTCCGCTCGACCAGCACGGGCTCGCACTTCATGGCCAACAGCGCCAACAACGGGTGTGCAATCGGAAGCATCCTCCTGCGCGGCTGCCGCTTCGAGGGATTCGTGAACACCCTCTACCGGACTCAGGCCGGCGGAACGGAGATCGGATCGATCGAGATCGACAACTGCATCCTGGAGTGGGCGAATACGGGAAACACCTATGCCCTGTTCCACATCTCCCAGAACGGAGACCGGATCGGCCGGATCCGGATCACCAATTCGACCTTCTCGGGGGCCTACTACCTGCACTACAACAACATGACGAACACCACCCTGGATTTCGAAGTCTCGAACTGTACGTTCGTCAACACCCGCAGCAAGAGCGGCGGTTATTTCGTCTCCTTCCAGAACGGCTCTCTGAAGGGTACGGTCAAGCTGCACAAACTGCTCTTCGGCGGCAGCAACAACGTTTCGGGCGGGTACCGCATGTTGCGCGCCAACACCGGCATGAGCCCGGATCTCGAAGACAACTACTGCACACCCGACTGGAAGACCTTCACGGACGACTCGACAAACGGTTCGGTGAACTTCCTCACGACGCTGGACAACGCGGAGAACAACGCCGCCCTGTTCCGCGACGTCGAGAACCTGGACCTGACGATCACGCCCGGGACGACGATTTATGTAAAAGGCGTGGGCGACCCGCGCTGGATCAAATAGAATTCGGGCATGAAGCGGATTTTTCAGTGTTTAGCGACAGGCTGGCTGCTCATGGCCTGTTCGGCGGGCCCGGGCCCGGGCCTGCCGACCGACAGCGATATCCTGCAACGGATCGCGGCGCCGGAGTTCCCGGATGTCTCGTACGACATCCGGGACTTCGGAGCCCGGGCCGACGGGGAGATCGACTCCCGGCAGGCAATCAACGAGGCCATCACGCAGTGCAGCGCCCGGGGAGGCGGGCGTGTGGTCGTTCCCGCCGGACAATACCTCTGCAAGGGCCCGATCCTCCTGAAGAGCCGGGTGAACCTCCATCTGGAGGCGGGTGCCGAGATTCTCTTCAGCCCCGACCCGCACGACTATCTCCCTGCGGTGCTCACGATCTGGGAGGGCACCGAACTCTACAACTACTCGCCGCTGGTCTACGCCTATCAGGTCTCCGACATCGCCATCACGGGCCGGGGTACGCTCAACGGACAGGCTTCGCAAGGATTCGCCCGTTTCCGGCCGCAACGCTCCGAGATGCAGGATTCGCTGCGCCAGATGGGTATCGACCAGGTGCCCGTCCGGGAGCGCTGCTTCGGCGAGCGTTCGATCCTGCCGCCGAGCATGATCCAGCCCTTCGGCTGCCGGAATATCCTCATCGAAGGGGTGACGATCCTCGACAGCCCCTACTGGGTGATCCATCCGGTCTTCTGCGACAACGTCACGGTCCGCGAAGTGACCATCTCAAGCCACAACCTCAACAACGACGGCTGCGACCCGGAGTATACGACCAACGTGCTGATCGAACGCTGCGTATTCGACGTGGGCGACGACGCCGTGGCCATCAAGGCGGGCCGCGACCAGGACGCCTGGCGCATCGGACAGCCCACGCGCAACATCCTGATTCGCAACTGCGAATTCAAGTCCAAATGCAACGGGCTCTGCATCGGCAGCGAAATGTCGGCCGGTGTCGAGAACGTCCGCATGGAGCGGGTTCGGATCTCGCGGTGTCTGAGCGGTATCTACTTCAAGTCGAACCTCGACCGCGGCGGCTTCATCCGCAATGTCCATGTGAGCGATGTCGTCTGCGACACGGTTCGCACGGCCTTCATCCGTTTCGAGACGAACTACCACGGAGCCCGGGGCGGATTCCACCCCACAACATTCGAGAATTTCCGGATCGAGCGCGTCCGCGGAACAAGTTCCTCCGAGTGCGGCTTCTATGCCGTCGGGACGCCCGGCCACAACCTCAGGCAGATCACACTGGAGGATGTCGAACTGCGCTCCGCACCGACGCCCTATGTCTTGAAACACGCCGAAAACGTATCGTTCCGCAAGGTCCGGATCAACGGCTCCCTGATGCCCGAGCAACCGGCCCAAACGGAATCTTCGACCCTGAAATCCTATTGAGCAATGAAAAAATGGTTTGTTTTTACCCTCCTGGTGCTCTCGATCGGGCGTTTGCAGGCCGCCGATTACCTCATCACCGATTTCGGCGCCCGGGCCGAAGCCGGGTATCTCAACACGGAGAGTCTGCAGAAAGCCATTGACCGATGCAGTGCCGAAGGCGGCGGACGGGTGGTGGTGCCCCGCGGCGAGTTCATGATCGGAACGGTGGACCTGAAGGATGGAGTGATCCTCTATCTCGACCCCGGAGCCAAACTGGTCGGCAGTACGGAGCGCCGGGACTACGACAAGAACCTGATCCGTGCCGTCGGGGCCCGCAGGATCGGCATCGACGGCTGCGGGACGATCGACGGTTCGGGCTGGGCCTTCTGGTACGTCAAGGAGAACGGCCACTACGACCATGCCCGTCCCGTCCCGGGGTATATGGTCTATCTGGAGGACTGCACGGATGTGACGATCCGCGACGTGCGCCTGCAGAACGCCGAGAGCTGGACGCTGCACCTGCTGGGCTGCTCGAAGGTCTCGGTTCGCGGCATCACGATCCGCAACCCGCTGCACGGTCCCAACAACGACGGTATCGACATTCAGGCCTCGCGCGATGTCATCATCTCGGACTGCGACATCTACACCTCGGATGATGCCATCGTCCTGAAAAACCGCCACCCGAAGTATTACGACCGGCCCTGTTCGAACATCGCGGTCACGAACTGCATCCTCACGTGCGTGTGCAACGCCTTCAAGATCGGAACGGAGACCATCGGATCGTTCGGGAATATCGTCTTCAGCAACTCCACGATCCGTGCGGCCCTGCCCTCCGACTCGCTGGCAAGGATCCGCTACGAGGAGGTCGACATGCCCTTGCGGGCCATCTCGGGAATCTCGATCGAGAGTGTCGACGGTTCGATCGTGGACGGCGTGTCGATCAGCAACATCGTCATGGAGGAGGTGCGCGTGCCGATCTTCATCCGCCTGGCCAACCGCGGAGCCGGGGTTCAGCGCCGCAAACCCGCCGTTGCGGGCCGGATCCGGAACATTCAGATCTCGAACATCACGGCGCGTCACGCCTGGTACGCCTCGTCGATCACGGCCATTCCCGGAAGCTACGTCGAGGATGTCATGCTGAACAACATCCGGGTGACCATGGCCGGGAACGGCGACGCCCGCCTCGCAGAGAAGGAGGTCGACGAGATGGTCACAGTCTATCCGGATGCCCACATGTGGCGGGAATTGCCGGCATCGGCCTTCTATGTCCGGCACGTCGACGGATTGGTGATGGATCGGGTACGATGTACGCTGGACAGCCCGGATCACCGCCCGGCGGCGATCTTCGACGACGTGAAGAATCTCTCCGTGCGGGGGTTCTCCACGGATGAACATCCGGTCGGAGCTTCGGTCATCCGCTGCCAGGGGGTTGAGAACGGGCGCTTCGCGGATCTCGACCTTTCGGAGCGGAGTGCTTCGGCACTGGAGCTGCGCGGGACGAACCGCTCCATTCGGGTCTCGGACATACCCCAAACGCGGATTACCGCCGCGCAGGGGCTGGAGAAAACGTCGTTGCAGGGCTCCTGCGAATTCAATACGAAATGAGATGAAACTCAAAATCAGTCTGCTGTTTTTCCTGGCGGTCGGCTGGGGCCAGGCCTGCACGAAAGCCGAGCCGCGGACGCCTCAGCGCGTCGAACCCGAATACGATGTTTTCCTGTTGATCGGACAATCGAACATGGCCGGTCGCGGAGAGATGCTTCCCGAGGACCTCGATCCAATCGAAGGGGTCTGGCTGCTCGACGACAACGACCGCCCTGTCCCGGCAACGAATCCCCTGAACCGTTATTCGACCGTCCGCAAGGAGCTGTCCCTGCAACAGATCGGCCCGGGCTACTCGTTTTCCCGTAAGATTGCCGCAAGGACCGGCCGCAAGGTGTTGCTGGTGGTGAATGCGCTCGGAGGCTCCTCGATCGGGCAATGGAGCAAGGACGCCGCGCTGATTCAGGACGAACACAGCATCGGATACAACCGGCGGCAACTCTACGAAGAGATTCTGGTCCGGGCCAAACGGGCCCGCAAATACGGGACGATCAAGGCGATTCTCTGGCATCAGGGTGAAGCCAATGCCAGCGAAAAGCTCATTCCGTACTACCTGCCGGCCTTGAAAAAATTCGTCGAGGATCTGCGCACGGACCTGGGAATACCCACCCTGCCGTTCATCGCGGGAGAGTTGGGACCTTGGCGGGAGCAGCACGTGAAATTCAACGAAATGCTGCGGCTCCTCCCGGGCAGCATTCCGTATAGCGGATATGTCAGCGCGGAGGGGTGTACGGCCAACTCCGACAACCTGCACTTCACGCGAGAAGCCCAGCTTCTGCTGGGAGAGCGCTATGCCGAACAGGTTCTGGAGATGTGTTACTGAGCCCTGCGCCCCGCAAGACAATTCAAGTGAGGACTCCGAAAGATCGGGAAAAGCCCAAAGTTTCAATCTTGAAGACAGCGACCGCCACAGAAACAAATTTCTGTAGCGGTCGATTTTTGTGGACACAAAACAGAGGAGGGAGATCGAGCCCATCTCCCAAAAGCACCTTAATTACAACGAATTATCGCAATCGGATCCTCATCCATGTATCCCAATCGGACGGATCGGCAAAAGTAAAAGTATCCCGGACTCCCTGATCCTGCAAAACCGCATTGAACCGGAGTTCATCTCCTGAATGAATTCCCAACAGCGATAAGGGAATCGCTATTTTCAAGCGCCGGTTCTGGTCTTCAGACCCCGAAAGCGGCTCCTCAACCCATTTGACACCCTCTTTCGAACCGATCAACCCCGACGCTTTGATCGTCAACGGAAGCGTATCCAGCTTCATATCGATCGAAAAATCATCCGAACACGTCTTGTAATCCACATACAGATAGAAAAACGAATCATCATGGCTGGCCCGAAAGAAAGCACAGGACGGCGAATCGCCTCCGATAAACAGCGATTGACGATTCACCCAATCCAGCGCATTCCCGTCAGACAAAGTATTTACGTGCGGTGCATCGATACGATGATTGAGATAAAACACCCCGAGTTGAATCCCGGCATCACAATGCATCGCACCAATAACCCGATGAGCGTCCAAAGGCTCCAGGCTTCCCCAAAATCCCTCTCCGGCAAAGGGTTGGAACCAATCCCGATCCCAGGACCGCCCGTTGAAACGACGGCCCTCGCAGTCTCCGATCTTCAAACTGAAAATCCGATCGATATTACAGGATACCAGCGTTTCGCCCGACGGGAAAACCGACACATAGCCGGCACATCCTTCAACGACATTCGTCTCACGATCCGCAGGTCCGGCACTCTCCTCGCCAAGCGGCTGCCAGTCAAAACCCCGATTTCGGACAACCGACATCCTATAAACGCTCTTCCCGGAAGGGCCTTCCGGTTCGAGCCGGGCCTCCAGAAATCCGAAAAGCGTCGTTCCGTCCTTCAAGAGCCGGAAACAGGGCATCTGATCTGTAAAAATCGCCACGCCCTCGTCGTCGTATTTGTATTGACGGCAAACACGCATATGATTCTCCCAGGTATGGCCATTGTCCACAGAGGTTATGACCGATGTCCCGGAGTTGCGGGTAGCCGGGTGGCAATCGGTAAAATAGCATTGTACACGGCCATCCGGCAACTGCAGCAGATACGGCTCCCAGTTGGTTCCTTCGAAGATCACCTGCTCGTCGGACCAGGTTCGGCCATGATCCCGGCTGCGCTTCAGGGCAATTCCGCATCCGATGCCGTATTTATATCCGGCCGAGGCCCGGAACGAACAGACGACCAACAAATCGCCGTTGGCAAGTACAACGGCATCGGCCGTCGAATAACAACGCATGTCGGGGCCTTTCGACGTCTCGATTTCCCGGGGTTCATACAACAACCGGCCCTTACTCCAGTTTTTCAGATCATCGCTCGTATAGCAATAGATCCGGGAAGCGATCTGACCTCCCTGACAAAAGAGGATGTAACGACCATCCGCCATCTTCTTGATCCGGGGATATATGGCGGTCCGATCGGTCTGAAGATGCGAGGCCGGAATCAGTTGCATGTATTCATAAACAGGTTCGAGCACACTGTGCCGTTCCTCCCCGGCATGTGAATCATATGCAAGCATCACATCGCCCTTTTCCGAAGCATCCATCGAAAAGGGCAACAAAAGGGAAAAAGCCGCCAGCGGCAAAAACAAAGACCGATTCATAAGCAAATGAGCAAAGGAATTCCGGAGAGGGGTTTTCTCTCCGGAATTCGACAAATTTACTGAATTTTCCCAAGATAATAGTTGGCCCAAACATGATCGTTACGCTGATCCAATGCTTTTTGGAAACATTTCCGGGCTTTACCATCCTTTCCAAGCGCCTTATAGCCTACACCCTGCATATAATAGGCCCGCGAATTCACATCCTGAGGATACTCGCCATAACCGAAACTCTCGAAAAAGCGTTGGACATAATCCGTCACACCAGCCTCCCCATTGCGGACAATCGCTCGGAACATCGCTTTCACATCGGCCTGCGGATCGAGTTTCTCCATGGCAAGGCCCTTTTCATAGTTGTAGATGCAATCGGCATCCCTGACCTCGACCCGGGCCGCCATTTCAAAGTATTTCCGGGCATTGTCCGGATCCCCGACCTTCTCATAGGCCCGACCGATATTGTAATAGACCTGGGCATCCCGCGCATAATATTCCAGATGCGCATAACCATGATTCGCAGGATATTCGTTCGCCATCAACATATATTCAAGCCCTTTCGGATAATCGCCCGACTTCCAGGCGGCAAACCCGGAAAGCATACAGGCATCGACATAAATATCGTGCAGGTCTTCAATATGCTCCCGGCGACTGTAGAATCGCGTCAGCAACGGTTCAAGCACCTCTTCGTACTCTCCGTGAAGAATCCGCTGCCGAATGGCCTTCGTCTCGGAATCATAGCGCTTCTCATAGAGTCGCTCACGTCCAGCAAAGAGTTCGTAACGATCTTTCAAGGGGGCGTTGATGAGTTCCATGATTTCATCGCACTCCGCCAGGAAGATGGCATTCCCGTCCCGGTCGGCATCGATGGCTTTCCGATACCAATCGATTGCGGCGGGATAATCCTCCTTGAAGAATCGACAACCCCAACCGAGATTTCGCAGAGCCATGGCAAAATCGGGTTTAATCTCAACCGCTTTTTCCCAACATTCCATCGCCCGGGCCGGTTGTTTCTGGAAATAGAGATTGCCCAAATAATACCACGTATGGGCACTCGCCGGCAAATACTCCAACGCCTTCTCATACACCGCAACGGTCTCCAGACGGAACGGATAAACGTAATCCACGGAGGCGGATTCCGCACTCTCAAACAGCGTCTTTGCCGTCGCCGTATCACCCTTTTTGTCGGCCAAAAACGCACGATAATAGGCTACGGTCGGATAGGAGGCAATCCGGTCATTGCCGGACAGGATGTCGGCCGCTTCCTCGTAAAAGCCATTGTTCAAATAATACAGTCCGAGTTCCAGATAGGACTCGCTTTCATCCCGAAGCAACCGGGTAAAGGCCTCTTTCGGTTTCTGCCCCAGTTGCATCAGTTCATGGGAGGCATAGTAGTTAAGCGGGTCCACCGAAAGCACCTCGGCAGCGAGTGCGGAAGCCTCTTCACACCGACCGCTGTATCGCAGCAAGGTCGTCAGCAGGTTTTTGGCATCCAGGTTCATTCCGTTGTAGTTGACAGCCATCCGCGCCTCCTGCATCGCCCGGACGGGATCACCCGAAATAGACGAAATCTCCGCCAGTTGGAAATAGGATGCCGAAGCATATTCATAATCCCAGGCCGCCCGGTATAACGTATCGACGGCATCCTCGTAACGTCCTTCCGCCTTCAGAACCAGCCCCAGATTGTACATCGATTCGCCGTCGCTGACACGAGTCTGATTGGCGGTCTGCCTTTCGAGCGCCTTCCGAAGATATTTTTTGGCTTGGGCATAATCGCCCTGCTTGCGGTAATATATGCCAAGCTGGGTATTGGCCCGCACGTCTCCCGGATCCCGGCGTATCACCTCGAAGAAGTAGTCGTTGGGATCGACATGGGCGTTGTGGAACTGAAGATTCCGCATCCCGAGATAATAGAGCTCTTCGGTGTTGGCAACCCGCTTCGGGTCCGGATTCAGCGGAGTGACCGGATCCGGCAGCGGTTTCGTCCGGTCCAGTTTGTACGGATGATAGCTGATCAGTTCATTTCCGGCCGCATCGTACAGATACATCGTCACCTCCGAAGGTTCCGAAACGTCCGTTCCCGACACCTGCGTATCGATGGCAAAGGGGGCGTCCGGCGCAATATCAGCCCTCGTTTCATACAAAGTCTTCCCGTTCCGGCACACAACGATCCGGGCATTGCGTTGGATCCGGGTAACATTTGCGGCCAAATGCAGCCGTCCGTCGGGGTGGATTTCCATATTGACCGTTGCCTCTTCATTGCCCCGATTCACATGCTGCAAATCCCGAATCCCATACCAGTAGGCTGTAAATTCCTTCATCTCATACGGGTTGATCCAACAGTAATCGGGCTGGTTGTCCGAATAAGCCGCCGTCATCAACTCAACGTAGGGGCCGTCTTCATCGGTCAAGGTCTCGCAATCCCAGGCATGACCGTAATTCATGTGCCCCCAGGTCCAGAATTTACCGCCCTTGTTGATATGGCGGTTCCCGGCCAGCATCGTTCCGGCATTCCGGCCATAGTCGTAACCCGCAATGAAATCGTCCTGAAGGTCGTATACGAATACCGACCCGCCCATCAATGCCGGAAGATTTTTCCAATAACTGACATCCTTGCCGATGTAGTCCGGATTGTCGCAATACGGGGCATCGGGAACCGGCCACCGCATGAAACTGTTTTTGTGATGGAAGGTCCCGAATTCGGTGTTTTCCGGGAAAACAATCTGATAATTCTCATTGGCGTGTGTGGCCACGTTGTTCCAATGAAGCATGGAGTTCCGATCGGGACTGTTGTTGAAAAAGCGGCCTTTTACTTCAATATAGGATCTGTCGGGATAGAGCGTCATGCCGATGGCCCACGACATGCGATGGCGCTTTTCAATCTCCCCGACCCAGATCGTCTTGGATCCGTCGCCGTTGTCGACCAACTTGTAATCAATCGGATATTGGCTGGTCGCCCGGTGATGATGGAAGACGTTCCACTCAACACCGCCCGAAATCCAGGCCCCGAGCATTCCGACATTCGCAGGTTTGATAACGTGCTGACGATAGAAGATTTCGTATCCGTTCGTCTTGTCCGTGGCGTAAAACAGCCGTCCGCCGATGTCGGGGAGCACGCAAACTTTCAGGTAATCGTTTTCAAGATACAAGGCCCGATATACGGTATCGGTCTTGATATCGGTCGGATTGTCATTCATCGCATAGGGATAAACCCCACGTTTGGCACGTTGATAGGCAAAATCCCGTTCGAAAAGAGGCGCCTTCTCGGGAGGATTCACCCGATAAGCCGGAATGGCGAGGGTTCCCTCCCACAATTTCACAGGCCCGTTCTGAGCGGAAATCGCGCCACAGACAAAAAGTGACAACACTGCACATGCAATTCTTTTCATGTCGTTCATTTTCTCGTTCGTATTTCAGCCCTATTCGATCTTGATACAGCGGATCGGGCACCCGGCAGCTCGATCCATCCCGGTCCGGTTCAAATTGGCGTTGTTGTAATAGAAATAGTAGGAACCCGTTGCTCCGGGAACATTGGTCCACAAATAACCGCGATATTCCAGGTATTTGATGACGTCCTTATTCTTCTCCAGATAGCCTGCCGTCGGGAAATACGAGGTCGTCCCGCTTCCATCGACATCGAACATGTGTCCGTATTGATTGTTGCAGTTTCCCTTGTCCTTGTCGGTCAGACCGGCGTAGGCCAACTCTTCCGGCACGCGGTATCCGGCAGGACACGGGTCGAAAACGGTCTTGACACCCGTTCCCTCCTCGATCGTTCCGTCCGCATTTCCCCACAGGGCATTGATGCGGCCCGCAATCTGCCAGTCGTTGGCTGCAAGCAGGCGGGTATCCGGGTGTTGCGTAGCATAAGCGATGGTCCCGGTTTCGGCGGTCGCTTCGAGAACCTGTTCCAGGGCGCTCGGTTCGCTTTCATAGGGATTTCCGGAGGGACGCTGGGCCGCCAGATTCCGAGCCAACGGGTCTTTACGCCCCCACTGATAAAAGAGTCCGTAGGCATTCGGATCCTTCTGTGTGGTCGATGTAGCGCCCAGATTCCGGTCAAGCATGTGGAAATTGCCCAAAACCTCATTTTTCCAGGCGATGTCTTCGGCTTCACTGACCCAAATGTGATACGACCAGAGAATCGTCCCCTCGGAATCACATACGGCAACTACGGCATTGCCCTTTTTGCCGGTTGTCGGAACCCGGAGTGTCGTATTGTCAAGCGAAGGTGTCGAAATCACGTCTCCGGATTCATCGCTCGCAGGCTGCTGCCAGATAATCCGAGACTGGGTCGGGAGTCCGACTGCAACTCCGGAGCTGTTGAGGCATTTCAGATTCCCATGCGTGAGTTTTTCATCGAACGTGTAATAGGGGGTCACGTCTATTTCGACATTTCCCGCTCCTGTCGTCCGGTAACAGTTCGCCGAACCGTAATAGAGCGTCAAGAGCAGTGGCTTCAAAGGTGATACGACTCCGGCAGTTACGGTTACGGCCTGCCGGGTTGCAATCTCATAACAGCGGCCCTCGGTATCGGTAATGACGAACTCGAACCCGTCATAGGTCGCAGCCGGAAGGAAAATGACGAATCCCGTATTTTTCGTCAAGTCACCGCCGGAAGAGATATTGGCACCGTCACCGCAATTCACCGTTATGGAAGCACGATCGCCGTCCGATCCCAATGTAACCGTTCCGGATTCGAGGTCCACCGAAGCCTGCCCCGTGATCTGTTTGCCTCCGGAGGCCGTTACGACCACAGTTTTGATCTTGATCCCAAGCGATTGATAATCGTTAATCTGCAATTGTACGCCGCCACAAAGATTCTGAAACGAGAAGGCATTGTCTTCCGATCTCGCAACCATCGGCAATGCCGAAATGCCGGTTCCTCCGCCAAGCGCCGAATAATAGGATTGCTCCGCCAAGGCCGAGAAATCGACCGTGAGCGAACTCGCTTCAAGGGTCCCAGACGCCGCATCAGCCGGATAAACGGCATAGCGAAGCGCATCATTTACAACCTTCTGTTCGTCCTCCGGTAAAAAAATCCCAGTGCGGGTATTGTCCGATGCCGTTGTGTAAACGGCTCCCGCAGGAACGCTTTCCCCGAAAATACGGATCCGGTCCCCGGAATTCCATACGACATTCCGCGAGAGATCCAACGAGGTACGCGACAGCGGATTCAATATGCCGATGATGGACTCTGCTTGTAGAGATTCGGGAATCACATCGGTCTCTTCGTAATTTGAGCATGATCCAAAAACGAAGGACAGCGCGAAAATAGTCAGAATATGACGAGTTTTCATGGGTTTGAATTTTTGAGTCGGTTAATTCCACGGATTTATCTCTTCTCCATTGTCCCATTGAGGACCTTGCCCGTTGTCGTTATCGCCCGGTTCAGGTTCCGGTTGAGGTTCCGACGGCTCTTTGAGTTCGACAGGCAGCCATTTTTCATAGTTGGAAGTCGTCAGCCCCGAGAACGTATCGTCTCCGGCCGCATCATGCAAAATGGCGTTGAAGAGAATGCGATCCATCGTTGTGTTGAGCTTGCTGCGCGGGATGGCGACCACCACGACATATCCACGGTCGTTTTCCGTTTCGTCGAAGGTTCCGAGCACGTTTGCCGCCATTTGGAGATCCGGGTCGTCGCAGACCAGCGTTCCGCTGGCCGCATCAGGGGAAATCTTGACGAGCAAGGGGTCTCCCGTGGCATTTCCGCTCTGAATCAGAAGGTCCAGACCATCAGCCCCGGAGAGATTCTTGTCCAGTCGCTCTACAAGGCAATACAGATTTTCGCTATCATACGCGAACCGGAATACGACCTGAGCTTCCGAGACACTGCCGATGAAAAGGGCATCCTGTACATGTGTCCATCCCTTGCTGCTGCCGATGATCTCGGGCGTAAACTGCGTAGCATTGATACGGTGGTTCAGGACAAACTTGGCCAGTTGGATTCGGGCACAATCCGTTGCCACCCCCTCGATCGTCTGAGAAAAGGACTCGGGATAAACTCCTACAAGCGTGTGATTATCGATCAGTTCGACGGAACCCCACGAGCCCCGGCCCGGAAAAGCCTGCATCGGCTGGCCGAACTCCCAGGCTTTGGAATCACCGAGACGCATGTTGAACATATAGTTGATGTTGCAGGAGAGGAGGGTTTCTCCCGAACGGAACTGCCGCAGATAGGGTGCGGCTTCATCCAGGAACAGGTTGCTCTGACGTTCGGCGGGACCGTCCTCATCCCCGGCAGGAGGTCCTGCCGCCCAGTTGTCCGACGTGTATGCCAGGCCCAGATGGTATCGATCTTCCGAGGTTCCGGTACGCCCGAATCGAGACTCGAATGCAACGGCAATCCGTTCCGAACCGTTCAGTTGAATGGCCACAGGCATCTGGTCGGTAAATATCGTTTGTCCGGAGCCGTCGGTGGCCACACCGGCCTTTTGACGAATGATCTTGCCCACGGCGGTCCAGGTTGCACCCCGATCCGTAGAACGGAGCAATGAGGTTCCCGAATTACCGGTAAGCGGATCGGCATCCGTAAAATAGAGATGTACCTCCTTGCTCGACAATTGAAGGGCGGAGGGTTCCCAGGTCGTACCCCGGTAAATGACCTCCGTCGGAGACCAGGTCCGACCGTTGTCGGTCGAGCGGCGCATCATGATCCCGTTGTTAAGGGGATTGAGCAGATAGCCCTTGTTGAGCCGGAAGGAAGCGAAGGCAAGAACATCTCCATTATCAAGCACAATGGCGTCGGCCGACGAAAAAAGCACGCGATCCGCCACATTGCTTTCATACTGGTTCATGTCGGTTTTTGCAAAAAGCTGCTCTTCGGCATTCTGCCAGGAAGTCAGGTTGTTGCTGCGGGCATAGTACACGTCGTGAGCCGTCAATCCTTGCTGGTAAATCAGCAAATAGGAGCCGTCCTGCATTTTTTTGATACGAGGATAACGGGCATTGACAGCCGACAAAAGAGGGCTTTCCAAGGTGATAAACGAACGGTAATTCATTTCAAGCAGGCTGTTTTGCCACTCGTTCGCATGGGAATTGAGGAATCCTTCATCGGTATTGAGCTCCTGGATCGAGGTGATTTCCGTATCCACAGGCTCCGGATCCGGATTCGTCCCCGGTCTCGGATTCGGATGTTCATCGGCGGACGGTTTGGCACATGCGACCCATGTCAGGACCAAACCGAAAAAGAAAATTCTATGGATCAATCGAGTGTATTTCATGACTGTAGAATTATTAGATATTCATATTTTTATCACGTGTCATGGATCGGATGAAATCAATTTCGTGGGGATCGTAAGGGGTCCCATCGGAACGATAAATGTCATGGAACCAAATCTCGGGTTCCGGATCCCCGGCCTTGCTGGACCATTGCAGATGGAAATTGCATTTCCCGGCTGTGAGGCCCCAACTGACAGCTCCGACATGCTCGCGCTTGAGAATAGGCATGATCTCTTCGAAGGTGGAACGCGGCCGTCCCATATATTCCTGACAAACAATCGGCCGGTCGAACTGTTTCATGTACGAAATGAATGTCTCCATCTCTTCCGGTTCATAATAGCAATGGAACGTCATGATATCGCAATTCTCACCCAGGAAACTGATAATCGGATAATTGCTTCGCGTCCCATGATATCCGGGGCAGAGCCAAACGGGCGACGAAAGCGGCTGCGAAGGATTGACTTCACGCCCCCAGCGGAAAACTTCACGCAACAAAGGCAGACTCCGAGCCCCTTCCTTGAAATTTTCCGGTTCGTTGTAAAGGCACCAGAACAAAATACGGTCATCATCCCGGAATGTGTTCATAATGTCCGTCACATACTTTTTCAGTCGCGGCCAGGTCGTGGGATCGTTTACAACCTGCGCCCCGGGACTTTGAATCCATTGCGAATTATGCACGCCGGATATGGATTCCGGCTGTTTGCCAAGTTTGGGATTTTCAAAACGCCCGCCATTGGTAAAAAAGGTCACAATAACCTTGATCCCGTGTCGATCGCAGATCCCAAGAAACTGATCGATACGCTGTTTGAAACCTTCCGGATCAGCCTCCCAAACCATGTCATGCAGGAAAATGCGAACCGTATTGAATCCCAGGCCTTCGGCAAGGTCCATTTCATGTTCCATGGTCTGAGGGTCGAAAGACTCCCGCTGCCACATTTCGAATTGATTGATTGCCGACGCAGCAACGTAGTTGAACCCTACCGGCCATTCGTGCGAAGCGTACCAGGCATTGGCCCGCTCCTCGGACCATCGACCGACAGATTCCGTCGACCGACAGATACAGGACCCGGCGGCAAATAACGGAACAAGCAAAAAAATCAAAATATTCTTCATGCAATTGAGGCGTATTTAATACTTTAATACCCGGGATTCTGATCTTTAGCAGGATCAAGGGCCGTATTGTAATTGAATTCGTCCGTCGGAATGGGCCACCAGTAGGCGGCGTCCCCGACTTCGGATGCCGAAGCGATACGACCGGCCTTTACGGCATATTCAGCCAGTTTCCCGCACCGTTTCAGGTCACAGTAGCGTTTCCCCTCGAAAACGGTTTCATATCCCCGTTCCCTGAGCAGCAACTCCATAAAGGTCTCTTGCGTCGAATAATCCGCAAGTTTGTAATCCGAAGCATGGGGCTGCATCGGGTTCAGACCATAGGCCCGACGGTGTATCCGGTTGATCATTTCCAGGGCCGTGCCATCCGGTTTCCCGTCCCTGCGGCAGATTGCCTCGGCATAATAGAGCAGCGCGTCGGCATAGCGATATACGGGGAAATCGTTGGCCATCGTAGACCCGTCGGTCTCCGGATCCCGGTATTTCAGGCAGATCATTCCGGTTTTCGTCAAACTGTTGAGTGTACCGTTTTCCGTTTGTTTGTAGAGGCTGTACTGGTAGCGAAGATCCGCAGGATCCCAATCGGCGACAAACTGATTGTTGACATAGTCGGTGTAGATTCCCAACGCCCCGGTATCAAACACCGGATTGGGTTTGCATAGAAACATCCAGGGGAATGTGGCGCCTTCGTCCCGGTTGTACTTAAAATAGAAGATCTCCTCTTGCGTGGCATTGGCCCTGTGTCCGTAAAGATCATCGAAATCATCGGCTGCCGAGACTTCCACAAGCGCATATCGTCCGGAGTTTACAATCTCCTCGGCGGCAGAAGCGGCTCCGCTCCAGTCTTCGAGATACAGACAGGCTTCGGTCCGCAGCATCAATGCCGCATAACGGGTCGGATGCCCCGCCATAACGACCGTTTCCGGCAGCAAATCGGCTGCATCGGCAGCCTCTCGGGCGATAAATTCCCAAATATCCCGCTCGGGAGTTCTCGGTTTGTTGAAATTGGACATGTTGGTTTCATCGAAAAAGGGTACGGCACCGAAATATTTGACAAGATATGAGTAGCTGAATGCCCGCAGATAACGGGTTTCTCCGGTCAGTTGCTCGTACTGAAGCTGAGAGAGGGATGCGCCGTCGATCTGGGAGAGAATTTCATTCGAAAAACGGATGGCCCGGTACAATACCGCCCACGTGTCTTTGGAAAAACCGATTCCGCCGCTCGTCAGACCGCTGGCATAAGACGTCGCATAATTTCCCCGTCCATAACAGTAATCGGCAAGGCTTTCGCTCAACACCGAAAGGTACCGGCCGAATCCGGGGTCGCGGCGCAACTGATAATAGATCGAATTGATGACGCTCTGCACCTCTTCGGCATTGGACATAAAGGTCGTGGCATCCACTTTCTTAGGATGCTCCTCCAGAAAGGACCACTCTTCACAGGAAGTGACGAGCGTCGAGGCTCCGAACAATGCAAGTATAAATGAAAGGATCCGTTTCATAATTTTAACTGTTTGATCGTTAGAATACAAGCCGGCAGCCCAGCGAGAAAGTCCGGGCACTGGGATAACAGTTGGAATCAATGCCTTGAATGAGGGAATTCCCTCCGCCATTTGCATTTACATCCGGATCCCAGAACGGATAGGACGTGATCGTAAACAGATTCTGAGCACTGACAAACACACGCGCCCGGCTGATAAACCGCCCTTTGCCGCAAGGAATGTCGTAGCTCAGCTCAAGATTCTTGAGACGCAGGTAACTGCCGTCGTAAACGAAGCGGTCGGACATCTTCAACGAAATATTCTGCGACAGGTTCGGATATTTCGCATTCGGATTCTCCGGAGTCCAATGGTCATAGAGCACCTCGCGCAACGCATTGGCATTATATCCGTAGTCGTAAGCGACACTGACCATACTGAGCGAATAGATGTCGTTTCCGAACGAACCCTGGAAAAACGCACTTAACGTAAAACCCTTGTAATTGACCGCCGTATTGAAATTGAGCAGAAAATCGGGATTGGGATTTCCGATAACGGTTTTATCGGCAGCCGAAATTCCCTCCTTGCCATCGAGATCCTTGTAAACGATCTGCCCCTTATCGTCATAACCATCCTCCACATAGCCATAGAAGAGATACATGGGCTCTCCTTCCCGCATCAGGTTCAATTGATCGTTAAGGAGCGTGTTGCTGACCGTTCCGCCGAAAATATCCTTGCCTTCCGAAAGCGAGAGGACTTTCGATCGGTTGAGCGAAAAATTGACGCCGAAATCCCATTTTACGGCTTTGTTGATGATTCGGGAATCGAGCTGGACCTCGACACCGGAATTGCGGATCGATCCGATATTGCGCAACGCCGTCGTATAACCGCTCGACCGGGGCATCTCGACATCATTGAGCAGATCCGTCGTCTTTTTATGGTAATAATCGGCTGTCAGGCGGATTCGGTTGTTGAGAAGGGCCAGATCGATGCCGACATTCAACTGCGCGGTCGTCTCCCAGCGGAGCCCGCCAAGATACGTATCACTCGGGGCATACCCCACAACCGTCGTTTTATCGAACACGACATTGACGGATTCCAACGTATTCTGCGTCGAATAGGGAGAAATGGCCGTACTGCCGGTCACGCCGTATCCGACACGCAGCTTGAGATCCGACAACCAATCGAGATCCTTCATGAAACGCTCCTGCGAGATACGCCACGCTACGGCTGCCGAGGGGAAATATCCCCATTTGTTGCCTTTGCTGTAACGCGACGATCCGTCGGCCCGGAAATTCACGGTCAGGAGGTATCGGTTGTCGTAGTTATAGTTGAAACGCCCGAGGAATGAAAGGAGTTTCCAGTTCGAATACCCCGAAGTCGGCAAGCCTTTTACTTCGGCGGCATTCATGTCGTAGGACTCCACCACATCACTCAAAAAGCCGGTTCCGGTCCCGGTCCCAACGGTCTTCGACGTACTCTCTTCATACGTAATACCGCCCATGACGTTGATATGATGTTTCCCGAAGCCCTTGTCGTATGTAATGATGTTGTTGCTGGTAATTCCCAGGGTCTCACCCAAAGTAATGGATGCCGCGCCGTCGGAATTCGGATAGTCCAGCGACTTGGTATAATCCTTCCGGTTCTGATTGTTGGAAATGTTGGCGGCCAATTGGATGGACAATCCGTCGAGGGGTTTGATCGTCAGAGCGGCATTGGCCAGAATCCGGTTCGCATACCACTTGTTCTTGATTTCGTAAAGATAGGCAAGCGGATTGGTCCCGGCCACCGGTTGTGTCTGGAAATCGTTCCAGGTCCCATCATCATAATGCGGCGTAGCAAGCGGTGAGGTAACCAGTGCGGCTCCGATCACCGAAGAACCGCGGCTGCCGCCCTGGGAATTCATCTGATCGTGATTCGAACGGCTGAAAATGATATTCGCAGAGGCGGAAACATACTTCGAAATATTGTAGTTGAGGTCGGTACGCAGCGAGATCCGCTCATATCCGCTCTTTTTGACGATTCCTTCCTGATTGAAATAGCTGGCACCGAGCGATCCCTGGAATTTGGAGTTGCCGCCGGTAATATCGACAGCATGGTTGGTAATGACCGCCGTCCGGAAAACTTCGTCCTGCCAATTGGTATTGAACGGGTTTTCCTGGATCTGCTTTTCCGTGAACACGGCCGGCAGATCGTTGATTTCGGCCTTTTTATTCAGATAGATCATATACTCATCGCCACTGAGCATCTCCATCTGTTTGGCAAGGCTCTGGATTCCGACACTGCCATCGTAGGTGACCTTCACGTCTCCCTGTTTGGCGCTTTTCGTCGTAACGATGACTACCCCATTGGCTCCCCGGGAGCCGTAAATGGCCGTTGCAGAGGCATCTTTCAGAATCTCGACCGATTCGATATCCGAGGTATTGATCATGTTGATATCCCCGGGAAATCCATTGATGATCCAAAGAGGCTCGTTGTCGCCCTTGATCGAATTCGCACCGCGAATACGGACCTGAATACCGGCTCCGGGCTGTCCGTTGAGCTGATTGATCTGTACGCCCGAGACACGCCCCTGAAGGGCCGACGCAATCGAAAGATTGGCAAATTCGTTGATCACGTCGCCTTTCACCTGGGCAATGGCCCCGGACAGGTCGCGTTTGCGTTGCACACCGTACCCGACGACTACAAGTTCGTCCATCTGAAGGCTCTCTTCGGTCAGGGTGATGGTAATTTCAGTACGGCCGTTCAGCGGGGTTTCCTGGGCAGTCATACCGAGATAGCTAACGGTCAGTACGGCCTGAGCCGGGATTGCGTGAAACCGACAAATTCCCTTCGTATCGGAAATTTCGCCCCGATTGCTGCCTTTTATAACAACAGCAGCTCCCGATACGGGGTTTCCTTCGGCATCCAATATACGGACCGTGCAATTCCCAATCGTGTTAGTTGCATTCCTGGACTGTGACAAAGCGGCACCCGGCCACAGGCACAGCAATGCAAAACACAGAACGGAAGACAGGAAAATCAATTTTCCCGTGGCAATGAGGAGTCGTTCGTGTTTCATAATGGTTGGTTTTAAGTTCGTACTGATCGGTTTCCGGCAACCGATCCTAATCAGGGTGGTTCATGAGCCCAATACAAAAATAACAGGACTCGGCATGATGTGAAACAGTCTTCGGCGGTTTGGGAAAATCGTCGTATCGGTTGGAAAAATTGTTGCATCGGCGCCTTTCAGAAAGCCCGGGCAACTATTTTTTCTGATATTCTGCCGGAAGAATGCCGAATTGCTCCTTGAAGCATTTGGCAAAATAGGAGGGTGAGTTGAATCCGACCGCAAAGCAGACTTCACTGACCCGACATTTGTTTCGGGCAAGTAATTGTGCTGCGACTGACAGCCGCTTGAAACGCAGATAATCGTTGGGGGTCGTGTCGAGCAGCGCCCGGACTTTCCGGATCAGGGTCGAGCGGCTCAGGAAAAGGGCCTCTTCAATCTGTTTGCTGGAAAATGCCGGGTCTTTGAGATTTTGCATGATTACTTCGTCGAGACGATGCAGGAACTCTTCATCGGCACCCTGGAGATTGAACTGTTTGGGATCGACCCGGACCGACGGATTCTGGTATGCCTTTTTCAGCCCGGCCCGTTTATCGAGAATTCCCTTGATACAGGCCTGAAGGTACTCGATACTGAAGGGTTTTTCAATATAGGTGCTGGCTCCGGCCTCAATACATGCGATTTTGGTATCGGTGGCCGATATGGCCGAAACCACAATTACGGGAATATGCGAGCAATTGAAATCGGCGGAAATCGTCCGACAAAACTCGATACCGCTCATTCCGGGCAACGCGATATCGGTAACAATGATATCGGGTTCGTGTTTTCGAAGCAACGCACAGGCCTTCTCTGCGGAGTGTGCGGTCAGAACCTGAAAATCGGCTCCGAGCTTGCGGGCCAGATAGGCCGAAAGCTCCCGATTGTCTTCCACAAGCAAAATCAATGCACCCAAAGGCCTGTCTGCCGGAGTTTCCTTGCTATCGATTGCCGTCTCCGTCTGAAGTTCCTGGACCGGAAGGGTCAGCACGAAGGTCGTGGTCGTCGTATCGTCGGAGAGTTCCAAAGTCCCACCATGCATTTCGGCCAACGTCCGGGCCAGAGGAAGCCCGATACCGAAACTCTGAGCCTCGGTCTCCCGGTCAGTGCTGTACTGCACGAACGGCTTGAAAATCTCGGATCGCCGTTCGAATGGAATCGCAGGCCCGTCATTGCTGATCTCAACGACAGCAGCTCCCGTTTTCCGGACAACGGTTACCCGGATATAGGTCTCCGCATATTTAACGGCATTGTGAAGCAGGTTGTTCAATATTTTATCGATCGCACTCTCGTCGGCATCGATATAAATGGATTCCGGATTGGAGTTGAACGAGAGTTTCAGATTCCGGGCCTTCACCGTTTCGGCAAAGTTCGAGCACAAAAAACCGATTCTCTCGACCAGATCCAAAATCCGACGGTTAAGCTGGTATCCGTGTTTCTCGATGCGGATAAAATCGAGGAGTTCCCGGACCAACCGGTCCAGATATTCCGTACCGTTCCCGATAACTGCCAGTTCATCCAGAAGCGAAGGATCGAGCCGTTCCGAGGCCATGATGTTTTGCAAGGGAGTCCGGATAACGGTGAGCGGCGTCTTGATCTCATGAACGACACTCGAAAAAAACGACAGTTTCTGTTGGAAAAGTTCCTCCTCCTTCTGCTGTTTATAAATTTCGTGTTTCCGCTTTTCCCGGGCGATGGCCCGACGATAGTAAAAGACAAATATCCCGGCAACAAGAGCAACAAGGACAAGCATATAGAGCAGAATCGCAACCGTACTTTTATAAAAACGCTGTGCCACGGTAATCGTCAAATCGGAATGCACGATCTCTTCAGCGCCGATTCCGTTCAACGCTTTCGTTTTCAACGTATAGGTCCCGGCCGGGACATTGTAATAAAATACGGTGTTGTCGATCGTCGTATGCCGCCACACGGAATCGAAACCTTCGAGTTTGCATTGAATGGCATTCGACCCGGAAGCATTCGAATTGAGAATGGCAAATCCGAATCCGAACGAATTTTGTCGGGGCGAGAGATGAATCTCATGCGTTTCGTCGACATTGCAGGCAAGCGGACCGTTTCCGGTCTCGGACGGAGTTACCAAATCATCTCCAACCCTCAGGCCCGTAATCACAAGACGCGAATTCCCGTTTTTCGAGCTAAAGCGCTCCGGATTGAAACGAATGAATCCGCTCCGCGATCCGAAATAGAGATCTCCGTTGTCGTCTTTCCATCCGCAGTTTTTGAATTCGTTGTCGAGGAGGCCGTCATAAACCGAAAACAATCGGATTTCATCCGTTTCGGGATCAAGAGACAAAAGTCCCTTGTCCGAGGAGATCCAAAGCATTCCCAGATCGTCTTCCAGAATCATGAAACAGATATCGGTCGGAAGCAGATCGTTATGCGCCGTGTTATAGTTTTTAAATTGTCCGGTCACTTTGTCGAAACCGCAGAAACCATCGTTGAAACTGGTAGCCCAGATTCTGTCGTTCGACCCGACGGATACCGAAAAGAGTTTGTTCGAAGGAATACTTCCTTCGGCCGGACTGGAGGGGTCGTTGAGATAATGCGCCATGACACGGTCTCCGAGCGGATCATAACGGACCAATCCTTTGGCATAGGTTGAAATCCAAAGTGTTTGCTCTTCGTCTTCCTCCATATCGGTCACAAAAACGCCCTCAAACCATTCGATCGGATCGAACACGTCTTGAACACGATCATATCGGAACAATCCTACGGTAGTCCCTACGAATAACTCATGGTGCGAGGTGCAAAACACGGCAAAAACCCTCCGGTCCTGCATGGAAAACGGGAATCCAAGAGTTTCATAGGCTTTGCACTCCCTGGTACGGGGATTGAAACGGTAAAGACCTTGAATGGTTCCTATCCACAAGATTCCGGAATCATAACAAACCGTAAATTGGGTTTTGGGAAGGTTGACACCTGCGATTTTTGTCAACTGCCTCGACCTTTTGTCGTAAACCAGCAGACCCTCCTTTTCAGTAGCGATCCAAATATGACCTTTTTTGTCATCGGCGAATCCCCGGACCAGACAGTCCCCGAGAGCCTGATTCTTTACCGAATATTGTTTTTCGAAATTTCGTTGTATGGCGCTGCTATAATTCACCCCGCCGACATTGGTCCCGATCCACAGGCCCTCGTTTGCATCGATATAGACTGCAAACGCATGATTGTCCGACAGCGAAAAACGATCCTGTTCATCTGCCGAGTAACAATGAACCGTTTCGTCCTCCGGATTATAAACGTATACGCCGATATTGGTCGGCATCCAGACCTGTCCCTGCCGATCGATGAACAGATCCTCGGCCGAAAAATCGGATTGCGGAGGAGGAATGAGTGTGCAGATTGTTCCTGTTGTCTGATCCAAAAGGCATAAGCCCTGGATGACACTCGCAATGTATACACTCCGAGGCTTCCCGGGAACGGTCTGGACAGCCGTTACATCGTCATGCTGGAATTGACTGATCTCCGCCCCGTCCCTTACGGATTGGGGAATCGCCTGCCCGGGCGCCATATATAAAAGCGAATGATAAAAAAGCGAGATCCACAGTCCGTTTTCCGCATCGACATGCAACGTCCGGATATTGACCGGGAGCGTCTGTTTCCCATGCTCGAAAAAATAGTTGCGAAGCGATTGCGAGGTTGGATCATAGGCAAAAAGTCCTTGCCCGTTGACCGAAATCCATATTACGCCGTCGGGACCCTTACAAATTGCATTGGCCTTGTTATGGATGAAGGTTCCCGAATCGCTTTTTCGGGTAAAAGGCTCAAAACGATCCGTATGGACATTGTACACCGTAACACCCAGATCGGTTCCGACCCAAAGATTCCCGTCCTCATCGTTGCACAAGGCCGTAACATATACCGATTGAAGTCCGAGTTCCTCTTTGGTATAGTTCCGGAATCGCGTTCCATCGAATCGGCTCAAACCGGAAGAGGTCCCGAACCAGATAAAACCCTTTTCATCCTGAATGATCTTGTTGACCATGTTATAGGGCAGTCCGCTGTTCGTCGAGGTATAATGCGTAAACTTGTATTCGTACTCGGGCGTAGCGGCCAAAGCGACTTGACACAAAACGAGAAACCAGCCGGTAAAGATACCGGTTATTTTGTCTCGGAATTTATGGTTTCGACGGTCGGTCAAGATATACAACGATTATTTCATACAACATGGAAGTACGGTCAATAACCCGGTCTCGGCGGTTTTTATTTCCACCCTACGGCCGCACATTGGGGGCCTCCAATCGGAGAACGAGAAACACATGCGGCAAAGACAAACAAAATGGAGCAAGAACAAGTGAAATGTAAGGTCATAACGCTCTTATTATTACTCGAAACAGACAAAAGCTACGCTCAAAATCCGACATACGCCAAAAGCGTCAATCGTAGACAACGTTGGTTTATCTCAAAACGATACGGACCGGCCTTTATCGACCGTCTTATCTTTCCATATATAACAAAGAAACTACTTTCCGTGCTAATTTCCAAAATTGTCTTCAAGAAATTCTGTTCGGCGAAGATGCGACCACCCTTTCAGACTCAATACACGCATCGGGCAGGAACCCCGGAAATTAACGGCACAACAACCTCAATCACAAGTATTTTTATTCGTTGTTACCTGCAGAATTTTCTACTGCCAGGAAGTTTGCGTCATCTTGCAACCCCATTAAAAAAGAGCATCGAACGATGCTCTTCGACTGGCAGCAAACCTTTGCCAGTTTTGAATTCCCGGAATCGTTTTGTCTTCTGAATCTGTTGTCAGTCAGTCTTTGCGCGGATAGCGCAGCAGGATGGCCAGCAAGGCGACGACTCCCAGCAGAATCGGATAATAGAGATAACGGATGATTTCCAGCGACGACAAGCCCGCCAGCCCCGCAGCCATCAGCAACTGAGCCCCGTAGGGAAGCAAACCCTGCGTGAAACACGAAAACGTGTCGAGCAGGCTCGCACTCCGCCGCCGGCTCACCCCGAAACGGTCGGCAATCGACCGCGCAATCGGGCCCACGGTCAGAATGGCGATGGTATTGTTCGCCGTGCAGAGGTTCGCCAGGCAGACCAGACCCGCAATCGTCCCCTCGGCACCGCGGCGCCCCGAGATCCGGCGCGTCATGCGGTCGATGATCCAGTCGATGCCGCCATTCAGGCGGATCATCTCCAGCAAGCCTCCGGCCAAGAGCGTGATGATGATCAACTCCCCCATCCCGGTGATTCCCCGGCCCATGCCGCCGCACCACTCCATCAGGCTGAAGCTCCCCGAGGCGAGTCCGATCACCCCCGAGGCGGCAATCCCCAGCAACAGCACCTTCATGACGTTCAACCCCGCAATGGCCGTCACCAGCACCAGCAGGTAGGGAATAACCCGCACCCAGGCAATCGGTTCCGGGTCGTTCGGCACGGCGGCAACACTCCCCGTCACGAGGTAGATCGCCAGCGTCAGAAGGGCTGCCGGAGCCACAATCCGGACATTGACCCGAAACTTGTCGCGCAAGTCGCACTCCTGGGTGCGCGTTGCGGCGATGGTCGTGTCGGAGATGAACGAAAGGTTGTCGCCGAAGAAAGCTCCGCCGACGACAATCGCCGTAAGCCAGGCATCGTTCAGGCCGGTCTGTTCGGCCAGTCCGGCGGCTACCGGGACCAGCGCCACGACCGTACCGACCGACGTTCCGATGGAGAAGGAGACAAAGCACGCCGCCAGGAACAGCCCCGCGGGAAGGAGGCTTCCGGGCAGGAGATGCTGCGTCAGGGCGACGGTCGCATCCACGGCGCCCATGCTCCGGGCCGATTCGGCAAAGGCTCCGGCCAGCACGAAGATCCAGATCATCAACAGGATATTCGGGTCCGAAGCGCCGCGGGAGAAGTGACCGATACGTTCGGGAAAGGGCAGGCGGCGCATGGTCGCCACGGCGTAGACCGAAGCGAAGACGAACGCCACGGAGATGGGCATCTTATAGAAATCGCCGGCCAGAATCGACACCGCAAGGTAGCTGACCAAAAAAACCAGCAGCGGCGTGAGGGCGAAAAAACCGCCCCGGTGAACGGGTTCAGGAGTCATAACGTCAAAATCGTGTACGAACAGGCTGCAAAAATAGGGCAAATTTTCCGCATCGCCAATTTGCCGGGCAACTCCATACGCTCTTGCGGGAGGATTTCGCCGCAATCATGCCCGAAACCGAAATTTTATGCCGAACCTTCACGATCGGGCATCAAGACCGGAGAGCGGGTCGCTCTGCGGCACACACAAATCCCGGCCCGTTTCTTGCGGAGTGCGGGAGCATGACACCTGACCAGACCGGGAATCCGAAAACCCAACCCGCCCTGCTGCACCGGCTCGCAGCACGGCTGCAGCCGTTCAACGCCGCGGTAACGTGCATCGGCGTCTTGCTGGCATACCTGCTCGGAACCTATGTCACGGGGCCCTTTCACGAAGCTTCTCACTGGATGGGGGCCATGCTGGCCTGCACGTCCGTGGTGGTCGTGCTGCAGAAACCCGGGCTCAAACAATCCCTGCCCGTAGGCTGGATGCGCGTCCTGGGAACCGCAATCGGAGCGCTGATCGCCTTCGGATACCTGAGCGTCTGGCACTTTTCGGTCCTCGGAATGCTCGGTTCGGTCTTCCTGCTCGAAATCATCAGCATGTTGCTGGGCATCTACGTCAACGGACACATCGCCACCATCACGCTGATCGTCATCCTGCTCATTTCCGAAGAGAATCCCCGGCTGCCTCCCGCCATCAACTGTCTGCTGCGGTTTCTGGAATCGGTCGTCGGCGTAGGGATCGGACTGGGCGTGATGTGGCTCTCGGAGTGGTGGCAGCGGCATCACGAACACCCTCACGCCGATTCCTGACCGGATACGGTCCCCAACAGTCCCGACAACCGGAATTCCGGCCCTTCCGCATGAAAAAGGAGGTCCGGAAGTCGAAAAAAACAACAGATGTCGGATTTTTTCAAAAAAATAATTATATTTGTCCCCGATGCGGGTTCCGAGCCCCGAAAAGGAGAAAATGGCAGAAATGAACCATACGATGTGTTGTTGTGCAGCGAAGTGTTGTCGCTGTCGCCGCATCGTGCCTGCTGCCGGGCGAACCGCGGAACCGCCGCAAGCGTAAAATCGCATTTTCGTATTTATTCACCAATAGAATTGGGGCAGCAGGATCACACTGTTGCCCCTTTTTTCGTATCCAAACCCGAAAAAAATGGAAAAAATCGCAAAATCGATCCTCGAACTCATCGGCCATACCCCGCTGGTCGAACTGACCCACCTGAGCCGGGATGCAGGGGCCGTGGCACGGGTCGTGGCGAAGGTCGAATCGTTCAACCCCGCCGGGAGCGTGAAGGACCGCGTGGCCCTGGCCATGATCGAACGGGCCGAAGCCGACGGAAAGCTGCGTCCCGGCGCTACGATCATCGAACCCACGAGCGGAAATACCGGAGTCGGTCTGGCACTCGTCTGCGCCCTGAAGGGCTACCGGCTGATCCTCACCATGCCCGAGACGATGAGCCTCGAACGGCGGCGGCTCGTCACGGCATACGGCGCCCGGGTGGAGCTCACGCCGGGCCCGGCCGGGATGCAGGGCTCCATCGACCGGGCGCTGGAGCTCCGCGAGGAGATCCCCGGCGCGGTGATCCTGCAACAGTTCGAGAACCCGGCCAACCCCGAACAGCACTACCGCACGACGGGCGACGAGATCTGGAACGATACCGACGGGCGGGTCGACCTCTTCGTGGCGGGGGTCGGGACCGGAGGGACCATCAGCGGCACGGGACGGCGGCTCAAGGAGCTGAACCCCGCAGTGGAGATCGTGGCCGTCGAACCGGCCTCCTCGCCCGTGCTGTCGGGCGGTATGCCGGGGGCCCACAAGATTCAGGGGATCGGTGCGGGCTTCATCCCCGGGAACTACGACACACAGGTCGTCGACCGGATCGTAACCGTCGGCGACGAAGAGGCCATCGGGACGTCACGCCTGCTGGCCGCCCGCGAAGGGCTGCTGGCCGGCATCTCCTCGGGTGCCGCGGCCTGGGCCGCCCTGCAACTGGCCCGCCGCGAGGAGTACCGCGACAGGACGATCGTCACGCTGCTGCCCGACACCGGCGAGCGCTACCTCTCCACCCAGCTCTACGACTTCGACGCATACAAAACCGACATCCATCTCCAATAAACCATGGACACACGTTCACAAACCGCCCGGCTGCGGCAGCTCGCCGACCGGCTGACCGCCCCCGACCCCCATATTCCGACCGCCGTCCGGGCGGGCATCGACCCTTCGGAACTCAAACAGGCCATCGAACACTTCCGCTCGGTGGTCTTTGCGGGGTACTTCAGTCCGCAGCCCGTCGAGATCCTGCTGCGCAAATTCGCCGAAATCGTGGCCTGCCAAAGCGCCCGGGCCTACGAAACCTTCCACCGCGACGGAGCCCTCGACCCCGAACGGTTCGGAACCAAGACCGCCCGGCTGCTGCTGGAGGAGCTGCCCGAACTGCGCCGCAGGCTCGGCACCGACGTCAAGGCGGTCTTCGACGGCGACCCGGCAGCGGCAAGTTTCGAGGAGGTGATCCTCTGCTACCCGGCGCTGACGGCCATGACCCACTATCGGCTGGCCCATGCGCTGCATCGGCTCGGCGTGCCGATCCTGCCGCGCCTGATCACCGAAATGGCCCACTCGGCCACGGGAATCGACATCCACCCCGGAGCGGAAATCGGGGAGTATTTCAGCATCGACCACGGTACGGGCGTCGTCATCGGCGAGACGTGCATCATCGGCGACCACGTGCGGCTCTACCAGGGCGTGACGCTCGGCGCCAAGAGCTTCAAGTTCGACGCCGCGGGGAACATCCTCCGGGAGCCGCGCCACCCGATTCTCGAAGACCGCGTGGTGGTCTACTCCAACTCGTCAATCCTGGGGCGCGTGCGCATCGGCCACGACTCGGTAATCGGCGGCAACGTCTGGCAGACGACCGACCTGCCGCCCTACTCGCGGGTTGTCCAGGGCCGGGCCACGGTCTCGGGGTTCGAAAACGGAGGCGGCATATAGCCGAAAAGGGAACAAAATCGCATTTCCGGGCCCCGGGCGGTTCAACGAAAGGCCGGAATCGCTATTTTTGCACCCGGGAGTCTCTCCTTGCGGGAACTTCGCCCCGGAAGGAGCCCTCCGGCCGCCGACTGCGCAGTCCGCCCGTCCACCCGTCCGCCCGGAACCCGGGGAGGGCTCAGGAACCGGGAGAGGGCTCGGAACCCGGAAACTGGAACCCGGAAACTGGAACCCGCTGCGCCGACGCCGCAAACCGAACGCCTAAACCAACAAAGAGATGATCGGAAAGGAAACCCGAACGGAAAAGCCCGTTCTGTGGAACAGCAACTACGTGAAGGTGTGGATCGCCAATTTCATGCTTTTCTTCGCCTTTTACCTGCTGGCGCCGCTGCTGCCGCTCTATCTGCGCGACACTTTCTCGGCCGGCAAGGCCATGATCGGAATCGTGTTGAGCGGCTACACGCTGACGGCGCTCTGCGTGCGACCGTTCAGCGGCTTTGTCGTGGACAGTTTTCCCCGCAAGAAGGTCCTTCTGATCTGCTACTTCTGCTTTGCACTCTTCTTCGCGGGCTACTTCATCACCGGATCGCTGGTTCTCTTCGCCGCCATCCGCACGCTGCACGGCGCACCGTTCGGCGCCACGACCGTGGCGAGCAGCACGATGGCCGTGGATGTACTCCATTCCGAGCGACGTTCGGAGGGCATCGGCTACTACGGACTGAGCAACAACATCGCCATGGCGATCGGACCCTCGGCCGGGCTTTACATCTACCACACGATCCACAACTTCAACCTGCTCTTCACCCTTTCGCTGGTGATCGCCTTCATCGGGCTGGCCATCGACTCGACGATCCACTGCCGCGAACGGCAGCCGATCCGGCGCGAAAGCAAGGTTTCACTCGACCGTTTCATCCTGCTCAAGGGGTGGAGCGAAGGGATCTGCGTGGCGGCCTTTGCCTTTTCGTTCGGTGTGATCTCGACCTACATCGCCATCTACAGCCAGGAGGTGCTGCACATCACTTCCGGCTCGGGGACCTTCTTCATGCTGCTGGCCGCGGGACTGATCCTTTCGCGGCTCATGGGCAGCAAGTCGCTGCGCGAAGGGAAGATCGTCCACAACGCTTCGATCGGAATGCTGATGTCGATGTGCGGCTACCTGGTCTTCACGGCCGTGCCGAACCTCTACGGCTACTACGCCGCGGCGCTGATGATCGGACTCGGCAACGGCCACATGTACCCGGCCATGCAGACGATGTTCATCAACCTGGCGCCGCATGAACGCCGCGGGACGGCCAACTCGACGATCCTCACCTCGTGGGACCTCGGGGTCGGCATCGGCATCATCGGCGGCGGCAGTGTTGCCGAACACCTCGGCTGCTACTCGGCAGCCTTCTGGCTGGCCTTTGCCATCAACGTAGTGGGGGTTCTCTTCTTCTTCGCCTACGCCCGCCGGAGTTTTCTGAAAAACCGGCTCCGTTAAGAGCGGACGGCCGGACACCGCACTGTAAAGACTACACGTTTCGGGATCCCGGTCCTCGAAAATCGGCTCCGGTAAGAGCGGATGGCCGGACATAATTATACAGGCAGAGCCGTCGAAATTCGACGGCTCTGCCTGTTTCTTTTCGGGAGCTGCCACGCCCCATTCTCCCGGCTATTGCTCCCGGGTCGTGGGACCCTGCACGGTCAGACGGCCGTCGCGAATCGTCATCTCGTCGATGAACACCACACGTTCGTCACCCGTGGCTTCGGTCCGTCCGTGATAGACGCAATAGAGGTGTTTGCCGTCCTTCGAGCGGGTCACGCTGTTGTGGCCCGTTCCGGTCACCGTTCCGCCGGAAGCGGTGTTGCGCTGCAGTACGGGGTTGTTGTCGGCCTTGCGGAAGGGCCCGAGCGGCGAATCCGAAGTCGCATAACCCACGGCATAGTTCGCCCCGCCGAAGAAGTTGGCCGAATACATCATGTAATAGACGCCGTTGTCCTTCAACAGGAACGACCCCTCGGTCCACCGGCGGTTGACCTCCCCGGAGGTGACCGAACGGCTCTCCCACTCGGCCTGCGCGTCGTCCATGCGCACGGGCGGCCGCAGCATCAGCACCGGCTCCCCCTTCACGCCCGAAAAGTCGGGCTCCAGTTCCACGCCATAGACCCAGCTCTCCTCGATGCGGTCGAACATTCCCTTTTCGCGGGCCCAGTCGGCCACCTCGCTCTCCACGGGATGCTCGTAGCAGCAGCGCGAAAAGTAGAGGTAGCAGCGCCCGTCGTCATCGAAGAAGACATTGGCGTCGATCACCGGGTATCCGGGATCGAAGAGCGGGCGGTCGGAGATCTCGACGAAGGGGCCGGTCGGCGAATCGGAGGCGGCGACGCCGATCCGGAAATTCTCCAGCGCACCGGTCGGATTCTCGCGCCAGTCGGCACTGAAGAACATGTAGAAACGCCCGTTACGCTCGTAGACCTCCGGAGCCCAGAAGTTCGCCACGGCCCACGATTCGGGAGTATTGCCGCGGTAAACGGCCCCGGCGTACTCCCATCGGGTCAGGTCGTCGGAGACGTAGCATCCGAAGCCGTCGCGCACGCCGCCGGTGCCATACATGTAGTAGCGCCCGTCGGACGCGAGCAATACGTAGGGGTCGCCCAACTCCACGTCCAGCGGATTGGAGGGCACGAAGGTCCGGTTTCCGGAACAGCCGCCGAGCAGCGCGGCCAACACAAAGAGCAGGTTTTTCATCTCAAAAGGGGTATTCGTTACGGTTCGGGGATTCCTACCCCCGGAACGGGTCCGCCGTTCGGAGAACAAAGATAGGTCTTTCGCGGCCAAATCCGCACAAAATCGTCTCAGAAAAGCGCACACGATCGACAATCGGCGCTTTCGGGAACCAACCGAACAACCCGGGCCCCTTTTTCCGGAACGCACCGAGCGGAAAAATGCGTATCTTTGCCCAACCCATAAAAACAGCGACAACATGAAACGCATCATCAATCCCTGGCGCGGGATGGAAGGCTACCGCTGCTTCGGCTGCGCCCCGCACAGTCCGGAGGGGCTTCGGATGGAGTTCTACGAGGATGGCGAGGAGATCGTGAGCATCTGGCATCCCCGGCCCGAGTTCCAGGGGTGGGTCGACACGCTCCACGGCGGAATCCAGGCGACACTGGCCGACGAAATCAGCAGTTGGGTCGTTTTCCGCAAGTTCCAGACCAGCGGCGTGACCTCGAAAATGGAGGTTCGTTACCACCGTCCGATCCACACCTCGGATGCCTACATCGTCCTGCGGGCCCGGGTCGAGGAGCAGCGTCGCAACCTGGTCCGGATCGCCGTATGCATCACCGACAGCGAGGAGCGCCTCTGCACGGAGGCCGTATGCGTCTACTTCCTCTTCCCGAAGGAGAAGGCTGCCCGGGATTTCCACTTCTGCAACTGTCCGGTGGAGGAGGAAGAGTGCAATCCGTTTGCGGAGTTGCCCGCCGTGGAGCAATAACCGCATCAAGCAACCCCCGCCGCAGAGCCCCCTCCACGGCAAAAAGCCCCGCCGCAGCGTGATCCCCGCGGCACAAAAAAACGGGCCGTCAACCGACGGTCCGTTTTTTTCAATCCGCACACGCTCCTGCCCCACAGGAGAAAACGCTACCCGAGTTTCATCACGTCGTCGATTCCCAGGTCCCTGTAGGCGTTTTCGAGCTCCTCGCTGCGGTCGGAGATCACCAGCAGCTTGTCACCCGCCTTCAGTTCGGTCTTGCCCTTCGGGACGAAGTACTCGCCGTCGCGGCAGACCATCATCACGAGCGTATTTTCCGGCAGGGTGATATCCTTGAGCGTTCCGCCCGTCCCGAGCATACCCTCGTTGACCTCGACCTCCGTAAAGGCGGACTTCATCTCCTCGTGGTGCATCTCGACGCTGAAGGCCGATTCACGCTCCTCGTAGGCCAGGCCCAGCAGGTTGGCCATGCCGCTCACGGTCGTACCCTGCACGACGAGCGAAATGATCGTCGAGAGGAAGACCACGTTGAAGAGCAGTTCGGCGTGTTCGACCCCCGCCATCAGGGGGTAGGTGGCGAAGAGGATCGGCACGGCACCACGCAATCCGACCCAGGAGACATAGGCCCGGGCCTTGGTCGAGAAGTTGCGGAAGGGCAGCAGGCAGGTGAAGACCGCCGCAGGGCGCGCCACGAGAATCAGGAAGGCCCCGATGGCGCCTCCGAGGATCAACACCTCGGGATGCAGGAGTTCGTCGCTGTTGACGAAGAGTCCGAGCGTAAGGAACATGACGATCTGCATGAGCCACGTAAAGCCGTCGAAAAAGACCGTCAGGGGACGTTTCTGCTTGAGTTTGTGGTTTCCGACGACCAGACCCGCGAGGTAGACGGCCAGATATCCGTTACCCTTGACCAGATCCGTGAAGGCGAAGGCGAAGAAGATGAAGGCCAGCAGCAGCACGGAGTAGAGCGAATGGTTGGCGAGATTGATCTTGTTGATGGTCCAGACGGCCAGACGGCCGATCAGATAACCCGACACGGCTCCGACGACGAGCTGCACGACCAGATAGACCAGCCCCATTCCGACGCCGACGCTTCCGCCCGAAGAGTTCGTGAGGACGCTGATCAGCAGCACCGTAAGCATGTAGGCCATCGGGTCGTTCGAGCCGCTCTCCAGCTCCAGCAGGGGTCGGAGGTGCTGTTTGAGGCCCTGTTTCTTGCTTCGCAGGATCGAGAAGACCGAGGCGGAGTCGGTCGACGACATCGTCGAGGCGAGGAGCAGCGCCAGCGGGAACGGGATTTCGAGCCCCATCCAGGGCGCCACGAGCCAGACGAACCCGGCCAGCACCACGGCGGTCACCACGACGCCGGCCGTGGCCAGCATGATGCCGGGACCGAGAACGGGCCGGATCTCCTCGAAGGAGGTGTCCATACCTCCGGTGAAGAGGATGATGCAGAGCGAGATCATGCCGACGAACTGCGTCATCTCGACCGAGCGGAACGAGATGAAGTCGAGTCCGAACAACATGCCGACCCCGAGGAAGAGCAACAGCGCAGGCGCCCCGAACCGGTAGGCGACCTTTCCGGCCATCACCGCCACGAAGAGCAGCAGCGCTCCGACCAGTACGACATTCTCACCCGTAATGTTTATCATCTTTTCAATTTTAAACACGACAACCAGTAAAGCAACATCGCTTTACGTTCCAATTCGCGTGCCCGTCCGAATCACAGGAAACGGATGACACGACAGGGATTTCCGACGGCGACGCAACGCGCCGGGATGGATTCCGTCACAACACTTCCGGCTCCGATCGTCGTACCGTCACCGATGGTCACCCCGGGCAAAACGATACTGCCGCCCCCGATCCAGACATTTTTCCCGATATGGACGGGGGCTGTTCGGGAACGCCAGAAGCCACCCTCTCCAGAGAGTCGCTCCTCCGGATTCACCGGGTGAAAAACCGTATAGATATGCACCCCGGGGCCAATTCCCGAAAAGTCCCCGATCGAGATCTCGTTACAGTCCAAAAAGACGCAGTTCATGTTAATCTCCACGTTGTCGCCCAATCGGATGTGCTCTCCGTAATCGACGAAAAACGGGGCGGCGATCCAGACATTCCGTCCCCGGGCTCCGAGCAATCGGTCCAAAATCGCGGATTGGCGCTCCCGATCCTCGGAATCGACCGCGTTATACTCTTGTTGGAGTCTTTTCGCCAGATGCCAGCGGGCGAGCAACTCTCCGTCACCGCAATCGTAAAGCTCTCCGGCGAGCATTTTCTCCTTTTCCGTTTTCATGGCGTATCAACGTTTTTCAGGCAGTTCACAGGTGCGCCGGATACCGGGCCGCACACCGCTGCTTACTGCGGGATGAAGATGTAGGTGATCGTACCGGTCTGACGGGCCGGGGCCGAGTCGTCGATGTTGAAGAGCGACATGCGCGCCGCCCGCAGCGCCGCCTCGCGCATACAGTCGTCGCCGCCCTCCTCGATACGGGCCGCCGTCACCTCCCCGGCCCGGTTGACCGTAATGGCGACAACCACCTCACCGCCCCCCTCGCAACGGTAGGCCGGGACTTCGAGCCAGCGCGACGTCCGCACGGGATCCTTCAGCGAGAACGACACCGTCACCCGCCCCTTGATCTTGCTGTCCCGACGCTCGGCACCCTCCTCACGCCCGCGGCGTTCGCGGATCGCCCGCTCCTCGGCCAGCCCCTCCTCGTAAGCCTCGCGGTTGGCTCGCATCCGCGCCTCGGCTTCGGCCGCCGCCTCTTTCAACGCCGCGGTATTCGTCCCGCGGTCATCGCGCAAACGCTCGTTGAGGGCATTCTCGTTCGAGGCCCGGTTGCGGATGCTCCGCCAGTCGATCGGGTCCTGCTCCTGCCGCTCGCGCACCTCGCGTTCGAGACGGTCGCGCTCCTTCTCCAGCTCGGCAAGCGTCTGCAGGTCGATGAACATCCCCTGCTGGCTGGCCCGGCGCCCGACGACGATCTTCGACGACACGAAAACGATCATCAGCACCAGATAGGCGATCAGCGTCACGCACAACCCTACCCGATGGTCGTATGCCCAGGTTCCGGCATCCTCGCGGCGGTTGTCGAACGGGAGTTTCAACCTCGGTTTGCGGGGAGCCTTCCGGATATGATCTTCAAGATTCTCACTCATGGCGGCAGCACGGAATTTCGGACAAAAATAAGGCTTTTTCACGAAATTTTTATACCTTTGCGCGCAAATATATACCCTACACCGCTTATGTCAACCAAACAACAAACGCTGAAAGCTCCGATTTCGTTCTCGGGCAAGGGTTTGCACACGGGCGTCAAGGTGACCATGACCGTGAACCCCGCCGAGGCCGGCACCGGCATCGTGTTCCGCCGGACCGACATCGAGGGACAACCCCAGATTCCGGCGCTGTGCGACAACGTCGTCGACACGTCGCGCGGCACGACCATCGAGGCCGGAGGCTATCGCGTACATACCATCGAGCACGTCATGTCGGCGCTCTGGACCCTGGGCGTGGACAACGCCCTGATCGACATCGACGCCGAAGAGACCCCGATCCTCGACGGTTCGGCCTGCGCCTACGCCCAGGCCATCACCGAAACGGGACTCGTGGACCAGGATGCCGAACGTTCGTTCTACCACGTGACCGAGAAGATGGTCTACACGATCCCCGAAAAGGGCGTTGCGATCATCCTCTACCCCGATGACGAATTCTCCGTGTCGGTACACGTCGACTACAACTCGAAGGTCATCGGCAACCAGTATTCCACCTTCAACCCCGGCGACAACTACGCCAGCAAGATCGCACCCTGCCGCACGTTCGTCTTCCTGCACGAGATCGAACCGCTCATCAAGATGAACCTCATCAAGGGCGGCGACCTGGACAACGCCATCGTGGTGGTCGAAAATCCCGTTCCGGAGGAGCAGCTCGACCACCTGAAGAAACTCTTCAACAAACCCGACATCGAGATCAAGTCCGGTTACCTGAACAACCTCGAACTGCGCTGCAACAACGAGCTGGCCCGCCACAAGCTGCTGGACCTGCTGGGCGACTTCGCGCTGCTGGGCGTGCGCATCAAGGGCCGCGTCTGGGCCACCCGCCCGGGGCACTTCGCCAATACGGAGTTCATGAAGCAGTTGAAGCACGCCATCCGCAAGGCGGGTGAGAAGCCGCGCTTCACCTACGACTGCCGCAAACCGGCACTCTACGACATCAACGACATCCGTCGGATGCTTCCCCACCGCCCGCCGTTCCTGCTCGTCGACCGGATCTTCTACTGCGACAAAACCGACGTCGCGGGCATCAAGAACGTGACGATGAACGAACCGTTCTTCGTGGGGCACTTCCCCGACGAGCCGGTCATGCCCGGCGTGCTGATCGTCGAGGCCATGGCGCAGTGCAGCGGCATTTTGGTGCTCAACTCGGTTCCGGACCCGGAGAACTACTCGACCTATTTCATGAAGATCGACGGCGTGAAGTTCAAGCGCAAAGTCGTGCCGGGCGACACGCTGCAATTCGAAATCCACCTGCTGGAGCCCATCCGCCGCGGCGTTGCGGTGGTCGAGGGCAAGGCCTTCGTGGGCGAGACGCTCGCCTGCGAGGCGGTGATGATGGCGCAGGTCGTAAAAAACAAGAAGTGATATGATCAGCAATCTGGCCTATGTGCACCCCGATGCGAAGATCGGGAACAACGTCACGGTAGAACCCTTTGCCTATATCGCCGGCGATGTCGTCATCGGCGACGACTGCTGGATCGGCCCCGGGGCCGTGATCCACGACGGAGCCCGCATCGGCAAGGGCTGCCGGATCCATACCGCGGCATCGGTTTCGTGCCTGCCCCAGGACCTGAAGTTCGCCGGAGAGGTCACAACCGCCGAGATCGGCGACTACAACGACATCCGCGAATATGTGACCATCAGCCGCGGAACCGCCTCGACGGGAACCACGCGCATCGGGTCGCACAATCTGCTGATGGCCTATGTCCACATCGCCCACGACTGCGTAGTTGGCAGCCACTGCGTGATTGCCAACCGCGTCTCGCTGGCCGGCGAGGTGCATGTCGGCGACTGGGTGGTCATCGGCGGCCATGCGGCCATCCACCAGTGGACCCACATCGGCGCCCATTCGATGGTGCAGGGCGGTTCGCTGCTGGGCCAGGACCTTCCGCCCTACGTCATCGTGCGCAACGATACGCTGCGCTTCGCCGGAATCAACAAGGTGGGGCTTTCGCGCCGGGGCTTCACGCCCGAGCGCATCGGGGAGATTCACGACGCCTGCCGGATCCTGTTCCAGAGCGGCCTGAACTACCTGAACGGTTGCGAGGAGGTCGAGCGGCAGATCCCCCCGAGCCCCGAACGCGACTACCTGGTCCAGTTCATCCGCGAATCGAAGCGCGGGATCATCAAACCCTACGCTTCGCGGCCCGAAGCCTGATTTTACACCGCGGCCCGAAGCCTGATTTTACACCGCGGCCCGAAGCCTGATTTTTATACCACGGACCGAAGCCTGATTTTACACCGCAAGTCCGAAACCTGATTTTACACCTATTTTATAAGCAAAACTTGGTAATTCGGATTTTTTCACTATCTTTGCAGTGTCGAAAGACGAAAACGAACGCTATAAGGGGACGAGAGTCCCCTTATTTCATGGATAAACCGACCGATACGCATGATTGACACCCGGAAAATAACGGCACTGGCCGAACAGAAACTCGAAGGTACGGACCTTTTTGTCGTGGACTGCACCTGCACGCCCGGCAACGAGGTCGAACTGATCGTCGACAGCGACACGTCGGTGGGCATCGACGCCTGTGCGGAGCTGAGCCGCGCCATCGAAGCGGAACTGGACCGCGATGCGGAGGATTTCTCGCTGACGGTGATGTCGGCGGGCATCGGCTCGGAACTGCGCACGCTGCGCCAGTACCGCAAACTCGTGGGGCATTCGGTGGAGGTGCTGCTGCTGAGCGGCGTGAAGCTCCTGGCACGGCTCGACGAGGTCTCCGACGAAGGGATCACGCTCTCCTACGAGGAGAAGCAGGCCGTCGAAGGCAAGAAGCGCAAGCAGCTGGTGACGGTGAGCCGCTCGTACCCCTTTGCGGAGATCAAGTACACGAAGGAGTGGCTGGATTTCAAATAACCCGGAAATACAAAAATCGAAAAACAAGATAAAAAACCCATGGACAATCTCAATCTTATCAGCAACTTTGCCGAGTTCAAGGAGTTGAAGAACATCGACAAGTCGACGATGATCGGCGTGCTGGAGGACGTTTTCCGCCACGCCCTGCAGAAACAGTACGAGACGGACGAGAACTTCGACGTCATCATCAACCCCGAGAAGGGCGACCTGGAGATCTGGCGCAACCGCACGGTCGTGGAGGACGGCGCCGTAGAGAATCCCAACACGCAGATCGCCGTTTCGGAGGTCAAGGCCATCGACCCGACCTACGAGATCGGTGACGAATATGCCGACGAGATCAAGCTCTCGTCGTTCGGGCGCCGCGCGGTGCTGTCGCTTCGCCAGAACCTCGCCTCGCGGATCCTCGATCTGGAGAAGGCCAACCTCTACGAGAAGTATTCGGAGAAGGTCGGCGAGATCATCACCGGCGAGGTCTACCAGGTGTGGAAGAAGGAGGTGCTGATCCTCGACGACGAGGAGAACGA
>CALUMM010000003.1 GCA_944321755.1 uncultured Alistipes sp. | reverse complement strand
GACATAAGTATCATGAATTTTGTCGACTAGGGAATATTTACTCATGATCCATCATGAATTTTGTCGACTAAGCCGTTCTTTACATATTGAAGGAATGCGGGAAAATGCGGACACGGTGTGTGCGCGAAAAAAATAAAAACCGCGTCAAACTTTCGTTTAACGCGGTTTCTGGTGCCCAGGACAAGACTCGAACTTGCACGAACGCAATTGTTCACTACCCCCTCAAAGTAGCGTGTCTACCAATTTCACCACCTGGGCATCACACGCCCCGAATATCTTTCGGGCCTGCAAATATAGACACTATTTTGCGATTTGCAAAATTTTTCGAATGAAAAACTCGGTTTTTTGCCCCCGGGGCCCGCGGCCTCCCTTCAGACAATCCTCCGGAAGGCCGCGCGCCGTCACTTGAGCTTCATCTCGCGGAGCAGGTGCCCCGCCCCGCCCACGCGGTCGATGACAAACAGCACGTAGCGGATGTCCACGGCGATGTTGCGGCAGATCGAAGGGTCGAACGCGATGTCGCTCATCGTCGAACGCCACGTGCGGTCGAAGTTGATGCCTATCAGTTCGCCGTCTGCGTTGAGCACCGGCGACCCGGAGTTGCCTCCCGTCGTGTGGTTCGAGGCCAGGAAGCAGACCGGCACCGTCCGGCGTCCGTCGATTTCGCATCCCCAGCGCCCGTACTCCTTCGCGGCGTAGAGGTCGCGCAGCGACTGCGGGATGTCGTAGTCGTAGATCTCGGGGTTGTCCTTGGCGATGATCCCGTCGAGGGTCGTCTGCGGCTTGTGGTACTCGCCGTCGGCGTATTCGTATCCGGCGATTGTGCCGTAGGCTACCCGCAGCGTGAGGTTTGCGTCGGGATAGAAGGGCCGCTCGGGCCACGTATGCCGCAGCTCGTGCACATACTCCCGGTAGAGGTCGTTCAGACGGCTGCTCGTGAGGTTGCGCAGGCGGTCGGTGCCCAGGAGCCACGTGATGTGGTCGAGCATGCGCTTCGTGCCGCTGCGCAGCGAGTCCGAAAGGGGCGTGTCGCCCCCGGCCCACACCTCCTCGAAGACCTCTTCGGCAAATGCCTCGGGCGAGCCGCTGCGGGCCACGCCGTCGAGGAACGCCGGAACGCGGTACTCGGCCGGACAGCGCCGGGCATACTCCCCGAAGAGCCAGCGGAACAGCGCGCGTTCGGTCTCCCGCCGGGCCGGGAATACGGTTTCGGCACGCTCTTCGGCCGAGTATTTCGCCGGCAGCGCCCGGAGGGTTTCTAACGTGATTTCGCGGGCGAAGTAGGGCGTCGTGATGCGCGCATACTCGGCCTTCATTTCGTGCAGAAGCTCCGCCCCGTGGGGATTCTCGCGGGCAAAGGCCTGTTCCTGCTCCTGCTTGGCGGCGACGGTCTTCATCCGGTTCAGCCCCAACACTTCGCCCTGCCACTTTTTCCAGGCATTGGCGATCGAGGCGTGTTTGGCGGCGTAGTGGATACGCAGTGCGGGGTCGCTCTCCTGGGCGCGGGTGATGATGTCGAGGCGTCCGTCGCGGATGGCGATCTTGGCCGGATCGGAACGTTCGGCGATGTAGGCCGCGGCATCCGAGAGGATGTACTCCTGGGTGTTCCCCGGAAATCCGTAGATCATCGTGAAGTCGCCCTCGCGGAAGCCCCGGGTCGAGATCGTGAAGTGCTTTTTCGGACGGTAGGGGACGTTGTCGGGCGAATAGGCTGCGGGTTTGTTGTCCTTCGAGGCATAGATGCGGAAAATGGAGAAGTCGCCCGTGTGGCGGGGCCAGATCCAGTTGTCGGTGTCGCCTCCGAACTTGCCGATCGACGAGGGCGGCGCGGCGACCAGGCGCACGTCGTCGAACTGCTCGTAGATGAAGAGGAACTGCTGGTCGCCGTAATACATCTGTTCGATGGCGGCCTTGTATCCGACCCCTTCGGCTTCGGCCTTGCGGACGATTTCTTCGGGGCTTTCCCCGGCGGCGATGCGTTCCGTAACTTCCTCCATGCGGACCAGGAAGCGCACGTTGAGACCCTTGTTCGGGAGCTCTTCGGTGCGCGAGCGGGCCCAGAAACCGTGGGTGAGGTAGTCGTGCTCGACAGTCGAATGGCGCTGGATGGCGTCGTAACCGCAGTGGTGGTTCGTCAGCAGCAGTCCTTCTGCGGAGACGAGCTCTCCGGTGCAGCCTCCGTCGAAGAGCACCACGGCATCCTTCATCGAGGCGCGGTTGATCGAGTAGATATCTTCGGCCGTGAGGCGGAAACCTTTGGCACGCATGTCGTCGATGCGTTCGGAGATGAGGCTTGGGAGCCACATGCCCTCGTCGGCCGCGGCGGGCCAGAGACAGAGGAGGGCGAAAAGGGTCAGCAGGGTGCGTTTCATCGATTGAGAAATTGGTTCAGTTCGGTGTACAGTTTCTGAATGGGGAGTCCCATGACGTTGTAGAAGGATCCTTCGATGCGCTGGATGGCGGCGTATCCGATCCACTCCTGAATCCCGTAGGATCCGGCCTTGTCGAGGGGTCGGAACGTATCGACGTAATATTGGATTTCGTCGTCGTCGAGGACCCGGAACCAGACGTTCGTCCGGGCCTCGAAGGAGTGCATCCGCTCCGTTGTCCGGAAGGTGACGCCGGAGACGACCGTATGCCGGCGTCCGGAGAGCCGGTAGAGCATCTCGACGGCCTCCTCGCGGTCGCGGGGTTTCCCGAGAACCTCGCCGTTGAGCACCACGACGGTGTCGGCCGTGAGCAGGATATCGTTCGGGGCGAGCGCTCCGGGATAGACCTTGCTTTTGAGTTGCGAGAGGTAGACGGGAACCTCTTCGGCGGCCATGTCCGCGGGATACCACTCTTCGCAGTCGTATTTCGGGGCCAGTTCGAAGGGGAGCCCGCACCCGGCGATGAGCTCCCGGCGGCGGGGCGACTGCGAGGCCAGCAGCAGCCGGTAGTCTTTGAGTTTTTCGTGCAGCAGCATGTTTCGGAACAGCGTGAATAGTTTCGTTTTTCGGGGAGGTCCGGGCTTTCTGTCGGATTGCGGATCTCTTCTCCGGGTTATCGGATGTCGAAGTTGAGCAGTTCGTGCCCTTCGAGCGAGGCGCGGAGGTTGTCGCCGGGGCGGACGGGCCCGACACCGGCGGGGGTTCCGGTGAAGAGCAGGTCGCCCATGCGGAGGGTGACATACTGCGAGACGGCGGCGATCAGGCGGTCGACGCCGAAGATCATTTCGGCGGCATCGCCCGTCTGACGGCGTTCTCCGTTGATGTCGAGTGCGAAATGGAGTTTCTGCACGTCGCCGCCCAGCTCGGCCAGGGGGAGGAACTGCGGCGAGAGGGCCGCCGAGTGGTCGAAGGCCTTCGCGCGTTCCCAGGGGAGCCCTTCGGCAATGGCCTGCCGCTGGAGGTCGCGGGCCGTGAAGTCGATTCCGAGCCCCACCTCGTCGTAGTAGCGGTGTGCGAAACGTTCGGAGATGGCCCGCCCGACGCGGTTGATGCGCACGACCAGCTCGCATTCGTAATGCACCTCCTGCGAGAAGTGCGGGATGTAGAAGGGGTCGTTGTTGCGCAGCAGGGCCGTATCGGGCTTCATGAACCAGACGGGTTCCGCGCCGCTTTCGGCCAGTCCCGTATCGTGGTGGAGTTCGGCGGCGTGGGCGCGGTAGTTGCGTCCGATGCAGATGATCTTCATGACTGGCGGTTTTTAAGCAGTTCGACCATGCGTGCGGCGAAGCGGTCGCTGGCCCCGGGGCCTCCGATGACGGTGCGCAGCTCTTCGAAGTCGGCAAGCATCCGCTGGCGTTTCTCGCCGCCGGGGAGGATGGCGCGCAGTTCGCGTTCGGCGCGCGTGATGTCGAGATTCGACTGGAGCACCTCGGCCACGGCCTCGCGGCGGAGGTTGAGGTTGACGAGCGAGACCCACGGGCATCGCACGACGAGCGGCATTCCGTAGTATTCGAGGGGCGCGAGCCGATATACGACCACCTCGGGAATCCCCAGCAGGGCGGTTTCGAGCGTGGCGGTTCCCGATGCCACGACGGCGGCTTCGGCGGCCGCGAGGGTTTCGTAGGTCTGGTCGCAGACGTAGCGGATCGGGCTTCCGGCGATGTGCTCTTGGTAGAGCGCGGGGTCGAGCCAGGGCACCCCGGCGACGACGAACTGGTGCCCGGGGAATCGCTCTGCGAGCCGCACCATGAGGGGCATGTTCTTGCGGATCTCCGAGCGGCGGCTTCCGGCCAGCAGGGCGATGACCGGGCGGCTGTCGAGTCCGTTCCGGTGCCGGAACTCCTCCGGCGCGGGGAGCGTTCCCCGCCGGGCTTCGAGGGCATCGACCAGGGGATTCCCCTCGAACACGGGTTTGATTCCGTGCTTCGGGAAGTAGTCGCACTCGAAGGGGAAGATGACGAAGAGGCGGTCGACATAGCGCTGAATGCCCTTGATGCGGCCTTCGCGCGAGGCCCAGACCTTCGGGGCGATATAATAGAAGGTGCGCAGGCCGTGTTCGTGGGCCCAGCGTGCGATCTTCATGTTGAATCCGGGGTAGTCGACGAGGATGACGACATCGGGCGCGAATGCCGCAATGTCGTCCTGGCACTCGCGCATCTGGCGGCGGATGGTGCCCAGGTTGCGGAGGACCTGCACGACGCCGAAGAACGATGTTTCGCGGTAGTGTTTTCGCAAATTGGTTTTGCCGCCGGCGTCGGCCATGAGGTCTCCGCCCCAGAAGCGGAACTGCGCTTCGGGATCGGCCTTTCGGAGACCGTGGATGAGGTTTGCGCCATGGAGGTCGCCCGAGGGCTCCCCGGCTATAAGGTAGTATTTCATGATATCCGTAACTTTTTGGGGAAGGGCGGTTCCCGGAACACGCTTTTCCGGTTTTTTTCCGGCTCTCCCCGGTCTTTTTCGCTCCTTTCGCGGCTCTTCCTGGTTCTCCCTGGTTCTTCTCCGCTCTTTTCCCGATTCCTTTTGACCCTCTGCCCCGCTTTCTATTTTTCGAGCAGATCGGGGCGCAGACGACGGGTGCGCTCGAAGGCCTGCTCGTCCTGCCACTTCTCGATCTCGGCGAAGTTGCCCGACAGCAACACGTCGGGGACCCGCCATCCGCGGAACTCCGCCGGACGGGTGTAGACCGGCGGTGCGAGCAGATTGTCCTGGAACGAGTCCGTCAGGGCCGAGGCCTCGTCGCCGATCGCCCCGGGAATGAGCCTTACGACCGAATCGGCGATGATGCAGGCGGCCAGTTCGCCGCCCGTGAGGACGTAGTCGCCGATCGAGATCTCGCGCGTGACGAGGTGCTCGCGGATGCGGTGGTCGATGCCCTTGTAGTGGCCGCAGAGGATGATGATGTTTTCGAGTGTCGAGAGCCGGTTGGCCTCGTGCTGGTCGTAGCGCACGCCATCGGGCGAGGTGTAGATGATCTCGTCGTAGGAGCGTTCGCTCTGGAGCTTCTCGACGAGCTCGAAGACCGGCTCGCACTTCATGACCATGCCGGCCTCGCCGCCGAACGGATAGTCGTCGGTGGTTTTGCGGCGGTCGTGCGCATAGTCGTGGAGATTATGGATGACAATTTCAACAAAACCCTTCTCCTGGGCGCGCCGGAGGATCGACTCGTTCAGGGGCGAGGTCATCAGTTCGGGGACCGAGGATATGATGTCAATGCGCATGTCTGAAAATGATGTCTTTGGTTGCTGTGGGGACGAGGGGAACCTCCTGCCCGTGTTCGAGCGTGAAGCCCTCGTACCCCAGTTCGGTGAAGAGGCGGATGATTTCGGGGCGGTTCCCGCCTCCGGTTTCGATCAGCACCGTGGGTCGGAAGCGTTCGAGCAGGGGGTGCATCTCGCGCATGACGACGAGCTCATACCCCTCGATGTCGCACTTGATGAAGTCTAACCGCGGGAGATTGCCGAAAAGTTCGCTGCCGCGCCGCATCCGGGCGGTGAAGGTCACGTCGGTGGCCGTTCCGGCGTCGTTGACGAAGTTCTGCCCGGTCCCGAGATAGCCGGATTCGCGGGCGGAGTCGTTCCCCATGACGATGTCACGCTCTTCGGCGCCGAGGGCATAGGGGAGGATCGTGACGTTGCGGCAGCGGCGGAGGTTGCGGCAGAGGACCTTGCGGACCGGTGCGACGGGCTCCACGGCGAAGACGCGGCCGTCGCCCCCGGCCAGCCGGGCGATCGTGCGGGCGTAGTACCCGAGGTTTGCGCCGATGTCGATGCACGTGTCGCCGGGCCGCACGAGCTGCGGGAGGTGGTAGACATACTCCGTGGCGGGTGCGTAGCGTCCGATTCCGAGGCGCTGCCAGAGGAAGAACAGACGGCTCACGGCCCGGAGGTAACCTTCGAGCGACAGCGTGCGGTAGAGGATTCGATGGATCAGGGATTTCATCGGCGGTATCGGTTATTTGGCTCCTTTTGTCCGGTTGCAGGTGCGGCAGAGCATCTGGCAATTTTCAGCGATGGTCCGTCCTCCTTCCTTCCACGGGGTGATATGGTCGGCCTCCATCTCTTCGAGTTCGAAATGCTTTCCGCAATGCGTACAGATTCCGCCCTGCCGTTCATAGGCTTCGCGTTTCATCTTCTTGTCGAAGGCCCGGAAGCTCAAATCGCGCAGGTCTCCGCTTAATACGTATCGGTAGATTCCAGACTTTTTTGTGATATCGTCATCCTCCATCAGATCGTGAATCTGTTTTTCGAGGGCTTCGGTGTCGTAGGTATTTTCTCCGAACTCTTCGAACATTTCACCCCAATCAAGTCCCTTCATTTCTCTGCGGTAGGTTGGGAATGTCGAGCGCACCCAGGTGATGATCTGCATGTAGTATGCCCAGAGTTTGTTGGCGTTTGGGTCGTACTGATGGCGGGCCATGTATTCGTCGATCTGCACGCCCTCTTTACGGGCGGCCCATTTGAGGATGGTTTCCAGATAGGCCTGTTCGATGGGGTTTCCGGCCATGTAGTCGCTACCGATTTTGTAGGCGGGGCATCCGTTTTTCGAGAAGTGGCGGCGAGCGTCGCTCACGAAGGGGCCGACATATACGGCGTTTCGGAGTTCCTGATCGAGCAGTCGCTCCCCGGCGATGTTGATGACGCGGAACCAGTCGAGTTTTTCCTTGTCAGTTCCGGTGCAGAAGTAGACGGTAAGTTCGTAGTCGAGGAATTTTTGTTTTTCTCCGTCTGTGAGGGTTCCGAAGTAGAGGACGCCGCGGTCGGGGTCGACGATATTGAATTCGTGGTTGAAGAACTCGCAGATCGAGAGGGTTCGTTGCTGACCGTCGATCATTTCGTACTGGTCGTCCCCGACGACGCTCCAATACATGATGTTGAGGGGGAATCCCTTCATGACGGTATCGATGACGGCCTGTTGTTGTTTGAGGTCGTACCGGAACTCCCGCTGATAGGGGGGCCGGATGTCGAGGCGCCCGCCATATCCGACGACACCGGCATCGGGGTCGTTGAGATATCCGTCGATCAGGTCGCGGATCGGTATGGATTTCAGTTCGATCTGCATGGGGATTATTTTCTTTTTATTATAAATCGATGATATAATCTTTTATATTCACCATTTTCAAATAAATAAAATGCGGGGCCCCCTTGTTTGTTTTTTGGTAAATCTTTAGGCTTATTCGTTCCTAAAAACAAACTGCATCCAATAATTTCAAATTGATCCGGATTATACTTATCTAAGAATGTAACAGGAACACCCATTAGTCCTTCATAATCAGATGGAATCAATTCGGTTCTTGATACTTCTATTGCATCGTAGTTTACATATTTGGGATATTCTTCCGGAGAATATGTTTTGTAAAGGATCAATTCTTCGTGGCGTTTTTTTATTTCCAGATTGGTAAACCAGGTAACCCCCGAAACGCGGATCATCCCTTCGCGGTGATCTCCTGCGGTGGCCGTGTCTTCGTATTTGGAGATAAAATGCCCGGCTCCGCCTTTAAATCCATAGCCGAGCCAAACTTTGTTTTGCTGGATTAGAGGGAAAAATTCTTTATACGTCAATGCGTTTTGATGACCGATAATGATGAATTTCTTGTTGTATTGGATCAGTTGTGCGACATATTCGCGGAAGAGCGAGAAGGGCGGGTTTGTAACGACGATATCGGCCTCTTTGAGCAGTTCGATGCACTCCGCGCTGCGGAAATCCCCGTCGCCCTGCAAGGGCTTGATCCCGATCTCTTCGGGGTCGGGCAGGTGGTTTCCGTTTCGGTCCCCTTCGTAGATCAGGTAGACGGCGCGTTCGCTCTTGTGCTGGCTGAAGAGGTCGGCATCCTGATTCTTGTAGCAGGTCGTAATCAGTTTCTTCAATCCGAGTTTCTCGAAATTGTAGGCGAAATAGGTGAAAAAATTGCTCACCCTTGGGTCGTCGCAGTTGCACAGCACGGTTTTGCCGCGGAAATGGTCGCGGTAGTGGCGAAGCTCGTTGTTGATGTCTTCGAGCTGGGTGTAGAATTCGTCCTTTTTCGCCTCTTTGGCCTGGTTCAGGTTTCGGTTTGCCATCTTCGAGTGTGTTAGCCGCGGTAGTTGACCTCCTCGTTGAGGACCTCGACGATGAAGGGGTTGTAGAGGAGTTCGTGACCGATGGTTGATTCGGGGCCGTGGCCGGGATAGACGTGGACCTCCTCGCCGAGGGGGACGATCACGTCGAGGATCGAGCGCATGATCCACGAATAGTCGCCGCCGGGGAGGTCCGTTCGTCCGATCGATTCGCGGAAGAGGGTGTCGCCCGAGAAGAGGGATTTCGATTCGGGGTTGTAGAAGACGACATGTCCGGGCGAGTGGCCCGGGGTGCGGAGGATCTGCAGGAGGGAGTTTCCGAATCGGATTTCGGACATTTGGTCCAGGTCCAGGTCGACGGAGGGCATGGCGCCGGTCTTGACGCCGAAGACCGAACCGCTCGTGGCGGCGTTGTCGAGCAGAAACTGGTCCTTGGCCGAGAGGGCGAAGGGGATCGCATAACGCTGTTTGAGGTGCTCGACGCCGAGCGTATGGTCGAAGTGCCCGTGTGTATTGACGGCCATGACGGGTTTGAGCCCGTGCTGGGCGATAAAGTTGTCCAGGGCGGCATCCTCGCGGGGGTTTGAGTTCCCGGCGTCGATGACGACGCACTCCTTCGTGTCGTCCCAGAGGACGTAGGTGTTTTCCTGGATCGGATTGAAGGGCAGGCAGGCGATCTTCATGTTTTTTGTGTTTTGCGGTTGCAGCCCGGGCGGGACGGCGGAAATCGGGGGGGGCACGCACGGTTGCGGGGCTGCGGGGTTCCGTTTCCGGGGCGTCTTGGCCGGGGAGCGCTCTATTTTCCGCAAAGATAACGTTTTTTGCGGGATTTTGCCTACCTTTATCCCTCAAAACCCGACGAACCATGAAACGTTTGCTGCTTGTTTTTGCCGTCATGCTTCTCAGCTGCCCGACGCTTCGGGCGCAGGACGGCGGTTACCGCACGGAGCGTGCGATTGCCTACCGCGATGCCGCGGACCCGGCTTCGGCCGATTCGCTGTGCCGCCTTGATCTCTACTACCCGACCGACCGTCCGGGCTTTGCCACGGTGATCTGGTTCCACGGCGGGGGGCTGACGGCCGGGCGGCGCGAAATCCCGGCGGCGCTGTGCAACCAGGGCTTTGCGGTTGTGGGGGTGGATTACCGGCTGGTTCCGCGCGTGAAGGTCTCACAGTGTGTGGAGGATGCCGCGGCGGCTGCGGCGTGGGTGGTCCGCCACATTGCCGACTACGGCGGTGACCCGCGTCTGATCTTCGTGGCGGGGCACTCCGCCGGGGGTTACCTCACCTCGATGATCGGCCTTGACAAACGCTGGCTGAAACCCTACGGACTGGACCCCGACGAGGTCTTCGCGGCCCTGATCCCCTACAGCGGACAGGTCGTGACGCACTTCGCACGGCGGGCCGAGCTGGGGCTTCCGGACACGCAGCCGCTGGTTGACGACCTGGCTCCGCTGAACCACGTGCGGGCGGACTGTCCTCCGATGCTGCTGCTTTCGGGCGACCGCGAGCTGGAGATGCTGGGGCGTTATGAGGAGACGGCCTATTTCTGGCGGATGATGCAGGTGGTGGGGCATCCCGACGTCCGGCTTCTCGAATTCGACGGCTTCGACCACGGGAACATGCCCCAGGCGGGTCACTACGTGGCGGTTCGCTATATCCGCGAGCGGGTGAAGAGCCTGGATCGATAATTGCGTGCGGAGCGGGAAAGCGAAAATCATGAAAAGGGGAATGAAAGTCTTTGCGACGCTTGGGGTCGTATTGTTGCTGGCGGGGTGTTCGCTGCTGAAGGTCTCCGTCTCGACGGGCGATCCCCTGTCGAAGGAGCAGATGAACGTGCGGACCCTGACGCGGGCCTTCTACTACGATTTTTCGGGTGAGGTGACCCGGGCGGCGGATTCGATCGTGGCGTCGTCGCCGGATTTCGGTGTGCGGGTGTCGGCCGTTCGGTGGAAGCTTCGCGCCACGCAGGCCGGTCTGACGGCCGCCATGCAGGGCATCCCCGATGTGGCTTTGGCCGACCTGTGGATCCTCTGCCGGAGGATGGACCGCTACTTCGCTTCGACGCCCGATTCGCTGTTGTTCGGGGCGCAGAGCCCCATCGCCCGGGCGACGGCTGCGCGCCTCGACCGCCGGATCGGACAACTGGCCCGCCAGGCGCTCTCGGGGGAGCGTTACCCGCTGATGGAGCGTTTCGTAGCGTCCTATCTGTCGGAAAATCCCGTTTCGGAGGGTGCCGAAAGCGACAATACGACCCTGGCGTGGCTGGAGTACCTGCAGGCGAACGGTATCGAACACGCCTATGCCACGGGGTCGATTGCCGAGGTGCTGGCCGATGTGAACGACCGGGTAAGCGGACAGACGCAGCAGCTTTCGAACAGCGTGAGCTGGTCGAAGGATATCTTCGAGATGCGGCTGGCACAGGACAGCCTGCATCTGCAGATCGGTATGCAGCTCGACTCGCTGGAGCGAAACTTCACGCGGATGGTGGTGGTTGCCGAGCATCTTCCGGAGATTTCGGACCGGATGCTGATGGAGCTGAACGCCCGGGCGACGCAGCTCATCTCGACGATGGACGCCTCGGTGGACCATGCCTTTAGCGACCTCGACCGCCAGCGCACGGAGTTGCAATACTACGTTTCGCGGGAGCGGGAGGCGCTGGTCGAACAGCTGCGGGCTGCGGGTGACGATCTGGTCCGCACGACGCTCGATGCCGTGCCGGGCGTTATTGGGCAGCTGCTGTTCTATTTCGTGCTGGCGGTGGCGGTGCTGGTCGGGGGACCCTTTGCGCTGGGCTTCTGGCTGGGCGGCGTGCGGGCGCGGGCGCGGATGAAAAAGCGGGCGGGCGAGTGATTTTTTGTTACCTTTGCAACCCGAATCAGAGAAACCGATGGCAAGAAAGAAAGCGAATTACCCCTTGATCGAGGGGCTTGAGATTACGACCCTGGCGGCCGAGGGCAAGGCCATGGGTCGCTGGAACGATGTGGTGGTCTTCGTGCCGATGACCGTTCCGGGCGATGTGGTGGACGTGCAGATCCGCGTCAAGCGGCGCCGCTTCATGGAGGGCTACGTGGTGAATTACGTGAAACGCTCGCCGCTGCGCGAGGAGCCCTTCTGCGAACACTTCGGGGTGTGCGGGGGGTGCAAGTGGCAGAACCTTCCCTACGAGGAGCAGCTGCGGTTCAAGACGGCGCAGGTGCGCGACCAACTGACGCGCATCGGCAAACTTGAACTCCCGGAGATCGCCCCCTGCCTGGGTTCGGCCGGGACGCGCTTCTACCGCAACAAGCTGGAGTTTACCTTCGCCGACCGCCGCTGGCTGACGCGCGAGGAGGTCGAAAGCGGTGCCGATCTTGAGGCTGCGTCGGCCGTGGGATTCCATATTCCGAACATGTTCGACAAGGTGCTCGACATCCGCAAGTGCTGGCTGCAGCCCGATCCGTCGAACGGGATCCGGCTCGAAACCAAACGCTTCTGCCTCGAACACGGCTATACGTTCCACAATGCCCGCGAACATACGGGGCTGATGCGCAATATGATCGTCCGCACGGCCTCGACGGGCGAGGTGATGGTGATCGTGGTCTTCGGCGCGGAGGAGCGTCCGCGTCGCGAGGCGCTGCTCGACCACCTGGCGGAGCGCTTCCCGCAGATCACGTCGCTCTTCTACGTTGTCAATACGAAGCTCAACGACTCGGTCGGGGACCTCGATGCGGTGTGCTACCGCGGCAAGGACCACATCATCGAGCAGATGGAGGGGCTTCGCTTCAAGGTGGGTCCGAAATCCTTCTACCAGACCAATTCGGCGCAGGCCTACGAGCTCTACAAGGTGGCGCGGCGCTTTGCCGACCTGCATCCGGGCGACACGCTCTACGACCTCTATACCGGCACGGGGACGATTGCGAACTTCTGCGCGGCGCACTGCGCCCGGGTGGTGGGCATCGAGTACGTCCCGGAGGCGATTGCCGATGCGAAGGTCAATTCGGAGCTGAACGGCATCCGCAATACGACGTTCTACGCCGGGGATATGAAGGCGGTGCTGGACGACGCCTTTGTGGCGGCGAACGGACATCCGGATGTCATCATCCTCGATCCGCCGCGTGCGGGTGTGGACGAACCGGTGATCGACGTGATCCTGCGTGCGGCGCCGGAGCGAATTGTCTACGTGAGCTGCAATCCGGCGACGCAGGCGCGCGACCTGGCGCTGATGAGCGGCGCCTACCGCGTGGAGGCGGTGCAGCCGGTGGACATGTTCCCGCACACGCACCACGTGGAGAATGTGGTGAAACTCGTGCGGCGCTGATCCGGCGGCCGGGCGGCGGCAGGGGACAGCAGCGGCGGCAGGGAACGTGGCGGCGCTGATCCGGTGACTGGGCGTAGCAGCCGGAAGGAGTGGCCCAGCCGATCGTTGTGGCGGTTATTTTTCGGGGCCGGTGCAGTATTTTCGGGAGTCCTCCGTTTCTTATACAAAACCGTTTCTCGAACGGGAGTTTTGTTCACTGAAAAACTGGAACATCATGAAACGACTGATTTTGATGGCCGTCGTGGCGCTGGCAGCGCTCCCGGCCGCCGCGCAGATCCAGGAGGCATTCCCGAGTTACGTGCAGGTCAACGGCCGGGCCGAGAAGGAGATCACGCCCGACGAGTTCTATTTGCAGATCATCATCAACGAGCGCGATTCGAAGGGGAAGATTTCGGTCGAGAGCCAGCAGCGCGACATGATTGCTGCGCTGAAGAAGTTGGGCGTCGACGTGGAGAAGCAGCTCAAGGTGGCGAACCTGTCGAGTGAGTTCTTCAAGAAGAAGACCTCGGTGGCAACGGCCAAATATCAGTTGCAGTTGGGGACGTCGGCTGAAGTGGCGCGGGCCTGGCAGGCGCTGGACAACCTGGGGATTTCGGACGTCTCGATCCTGAAGGTTTCGCATTCGAAGATTGACGCATACAAGGAGGAGGTGCGTGTCGAAGCGATCCGCAACGCGCGGGCGAATGCCGCGACGCTGGCCGAGGCGATCGGTCAGACGGTGGGCAAGTGCTTCTACATCTACGATTCGAACAGCAATGTCATGCCGGTGATGTACGACAATGCGGTGCTGATGCGCAGTGCGAAGGCCTACGGGGCTGCCGAGGCGACGGCCGAGGAGGAGCCGTTGGAGTTCAAGACCATCCGTTTGGAGTACAGCGTGCAGGCGAAGTTCGTGCTGGAGTAGGCCGATGGCCGCCCGACGTTTTTTAGATAATTTTTTGGAAACAGGGGAGTCCCGGGTCGGTATGCGCTGCGGCGCGTCCCCTCCCGGGATTTTTCGTGGGGGGCTGTCCCGGCGTTTTCCACCCGGGATTTTCGTGGGAGAGGGCTGTCCCGGCATTCCCCTCCCGGGATTTTTCGTGGGAGAGGGCTGTTCCGGCATTCCCGGCCCGGGAATTTTCGTGGGAGAGGACTGTCCCGGCATTTTCCACCCGGGATTTTCGTGTTCGAAAATCTTGCTGTATGGGGGCGGAAACAAGTTATGGGGAAAATCTGTTGCGGGAATCGGAAATATTTACTAACTTTGTCGTTCACTTCCCATTTTTTTATTTATGGGAAGGTTTTTCTGAAAAAGGAGGAGTTATGAAAAAGCAGTTCCGTTTCGATTATGAATACTATGCGGCGCTGTCGGAACTTCCCGAAGCGGACCGTCTGTTGGTTGCCGAGGCCGAGCAGGCCACGGCGCGGGCTCAGGCCCCCTATTCGAAATTCCGGGTGGGGGCTGCGGCGCGGCTGCGCAGCGGCCTGATTCTCCACGGAAGCAACATCGAGAGCGAGGTTTTCCCGGCGGGATTGTGCGCCGAGCGGACGCTGCTCTTCCATGCCGCGGCCAATCATGCCGATGATCCGATCGAATCGCTTGCCATCGCTTCGGTGCCTTCGGAGCGCGAATGCTACCCCTGCGGACAGTGCCGCCAGGTGCTGGTGGACACGGAACGCCGCCAGGGGAGTCCGATGCGGGTGATCATGAGCGGCGGCGGCACGGCATCGGTTGTCGACACGGCGGAAAAACTCCTGCCCTTCACCTTTATTCTGTAATTCTGTATCGATGTTCAGTCCGGAAGATATCCTCTACGAAGACAACCACCTGCTTATCGTGAACAAACACGGCGGGGATCTTGTGCAGCCGGACCCTTCGGGGGAGAGTGCCCTGGAGGATCAGATCAAGGCGTTCATCAAGGTGCGGGACGCCAAACCCGGGGATGTTTTTCTCGGCGTGGTGCACCGCATCGACCGCCCGGTGAGCGGCGCGGTGCTCTTCGCCAAGACCTCGAAGGCGCTGACGCGGCTGAACGAGATGCTGCGCGAGGGGCGGATCCACAAGGTCTACTGGGCGCTGACCGAATCGACGCCCGATCCCGAACGGGGCGAATTGCGTCACTACATCCTGCGCGACGGCCGCACGAACCGCTCGCGGGCTTACGACACTCCGAAAGGAGATGCCAAGGAGGCGCGGCTTCGCTACGAGACGCGCGGACGGGGCAAGAACTATACGCTCGTGGAGGTCGAGTTGCTGACGGGCCGCCACCACCAGATCCGGGCACAGCTCTCCAAAATCGGCTGTCCGATCCGCGGGGACCTGAAGTACGGGGCTCGTCGTTCGCAGCCCGGGGGCGGGATTTCGCTCCATTCGCGGCGTGTGGAGTTCGACCATCCGGTGCGTCATGAGTTGATCTCGGTCACGGCGCCGGTTCCGGCGGGTGACAATCTGTGGTCCGTTTTTGAAAATCTGTAGCGAAAACCGGGAAGACGATGCGACTGCTTGTACAACGGGTAAAGGAGGCTTCGGTAACGATCGGCGGCGTGCTTCGCTCGCGGATCGGGGCGGGGTTGCTGGTGCTGGTCGGCGTGGGTCACGACGACGGCGGGGAGGATCTGGAATACCTGGCGGGGAAACTCGTCCGGCTTCGGATCTTCGACGACGAACAGGGGGTGATGAACCTCGACGTCGTGCAGACCGGGGGTGAGGTGCTGGTTGTGAGCCAGTTCACGCTGCTGGCCTCGACGCGCAAGGGCAACCGTCCGAGTTATATCCACGCGGCTCCGGAGGCTGTTTCGCGACCGTTGTACGAACGTTTTGCGGCGCGGGTCGGGGAGCTGACGGGCCGTCCCGTGGCGACGGGCGAATTCGGTGCCGACATGCAGGTAGCTTTGATAAACGATGGTCCGGTGACGATCTGGATCGATTCTAAAAATAAAGAATGAATGTGAGTATGAAGACAAAGACGATCGCATGGATGACAGGGTGTCTTGCCGCCTGTCTGGTCGCCTGTGGAGGTGACGATTCAAATGGTATTGAAATTCCGAAGATCCCGGGTTCAGATTCGGGTTCCGGATCGGATTCGGGGTCGGATTCGGGAACGGATCAGCCACCCGTTTTTGAGCGTTACGATCTGTCGGTTCATACGGGGTGGGCGGAGTTGCCTGCCGTGGACAACGATTCGGAGGATCTTTACTATATGGCGCACTTCTGCTCGGGGCTTCCCGGGGGCCGGAACTACTCGATCTGTTACAGTGCCGGGAACCGGATCAGTTATTGGTCGGCCTTTCCGCTTCATGACTGCTACAAGGGCGGTCAGGACCGAACCAACAAATGGATTTATAATCCGAATCTTCCGGAGTCGATCCAGCCGGCGCTGACCAAGGGCTCGTATCTGCAAGAGGCCGGAGACAAGCAGGGAGACAGTTATTCGCGGGGTCATTTGCTGGCGTCGAGCGACCGCACGGTAAGCGAAGCGGCCAACAAGCAGACCTTCTATGTGACGAATGTGGCACCGCAGTGGCAGAACAGTTTCAACGGCGGCGTCTGGTCGTCGCTCGAAACGGATTGCTGGAACAACATCTGCGCCGATACGCTCTATGTGGTTTCGGGTGTATGGGGCGAGTTGACCACGGCCTCGGTGACGGATAGAGACAACCGGAAATGCACGGTTCCGAGCCACTTCTACCGGGTGCTGCTGCGTTCGAAGTCGGGGAAAACGGGCAAGAAGGTGCAGGATCTTACGTCCGACGAACTGCAGTGCGTGGGTTTCTGGTTCGAGAACCGGGCCTATCCGAGCGGCAAGCCCTCGGCGAACATGACTTCGGTGGCGGAGATCGAGGAGAAGACCGGGATGACCTTCTTCGTGAATGTGCCGAATGCCCCGAAGGAGACGTTTGATAAAACGGCGTGGGAATTTCGATAAAACAGAGATAATAGATTGGGAGGGGCATCAATGAGGAATGCCCCTTGCCTTTCTGAAAATTTGTAAAATTTATGAAGCGAATTTTTACCCTTTTGATGGGCGGCGTGGCTGCCCTTTTTGTCGCGTGCGACTCCGATGATTCGGAGTCGGGCGGCAGCGAATGGTTCTCGACGCCGGAGAGCACGGTGGTGGGCACGACGGTCGAAGTGCGTTGTGCCACGAAGTTCGGCTCGGGCGTCTTGAACGGTTCGAATGCGGGTTTTCTCTATGCAACGGTGAGCAACGAGGGCATGGGAGCCTTCGAGACGGTTCCGGCGGGTTCGGTCGACGGTTCGACGTTGAGCGCGACGCTGAGCGGACTGCAGGAGGAGACCTTTTACGTGGTTTATGCCTATGCGGATCTGGGGACGGGTCGGATGCAGAGTGCGGGGAGTGCGTTCCGGACGGGTCAGAGCGAAACGCTTCCGGAGCCCGATCCGGAACGTCCGACCTTCGGAACCCCTTCGGCCTTGAACGTCACGGCGTCGGCGGCGACCTTGAGCTGCGGCTTCACGTTCGAGCGCCCGACCTCGGAGTATACGCTCCGGTTCGAGTACCGGAAGACTTCGGAGCAAAGTTATACGCAGAAATCCGTGGCTTCGGGTTCGGGGACCAAGACCGTGACGCTGACGGGTCTGAGTGCCTCGACGACGTATGAATTCCGGCTGTGTGCGGAGTGGGCGGGCGAGAGTTATACGAGTGCGACGGGTCGTTTCACGACTTTGGCGTCGCAGGGCGGCACGCCTTCGGGCCCGACGAAGTATTCGGGTTGGCCGGAGCTGCCGGTGGAGGTGGCCAACAGCGACTATTACTATGCCTACCACATCTGCCCGGATTTCCGGGTGGACGGCCATCTGGCGCGCAACTATACGGTCTGCTTCAGTGCCGAGCACCACTGCCCGGTGTGGGTGGCCGCGCCGCGTCATGACTGCTACGAACACGGCGCAGACCGGACGAATGCCTATCGTCAGGATCCGGACATTCCTTCCAATATCCAGTATTACAGCGATGCTACGGGCGGTGGCTGCAACAAGGGGCACATGCTCGGATCGGCCGAGCGGGAGGTGACGAGCGCCGTCAACCGGCAGGTCTTCTACTATACGAACATCGCGCCGCAGTATTCCTCGACTTTCAATACGGGAGGCGGAGCCTGGAACAATCTCGAAGGGTTTGTCGACGCACAGGTTTGCGCCGATACGACCTATGTGGTGATCGGCACCTATTTCGAGACCTTTACCGATGCTTACGGCAAGAGCTGCTCGCCGGCGACGATCTCGTTCGGCGGACGCAGCGACGTGACGCGCCCCTCGATGTTCTACTACCTGATTCTGCGAAGCAAGTCAGGCAATACGGAAAAATCGGTTTATGACCTTTCGGCCAGCGAATTGAAGTGTGCCGCCTTCGTGCTTCGTCACAATATGGAGAAAGGCCATACTCCGCAGGCCAGGGACATGATGAGCGTTTCGGATATAGAGAAGCTGACGGGCTTCACCTTCTTCGCAAACGTCCCGAACGCTCCGAAGGATACCTACAACCCCTCGGACTGGGGTCTGTAAGCGCACGGTGATGGCCTATCCGTGGGGCGACGAACGGCGGTTCAACTCCTATGCGGGTTACTTCCGCCGGCTGTTCGGGGACCGGGTGCAGAAGCTCTCGGTGGATGCGGGCTTCACGTGCCCGAACCGCGACGGACGGGTCGGCACCGGCGGGTGTACGTTCTGCATCAACGGGGCCTTTACGCCGTCGTACTGCACCCCTGCGAAGAGCATCACGCAGCAGATCGACGAGGGGATCGAGTTCCACCGCAACCGCTACCGCACGGCGCACCACTACCTGGTCTACTTCCAGTCCTACTCGAACACCTACGCGCCGCTGGAGCGGCTGAAAGCGGTCTACGGCGAAGCGCTGCGGCATCCGGATGTCGTGGGGATCGTCGTCGGCACGCGCCCGGACTGCGTCGATGAAGCGACGCTCGACTACCTGGCCGGGTTGTCGCGCGACCGCTACGTGGCCGTGGAGTACGGCATCGAGTCGACCCGGGACGCGACGCTGCGGGCCGTGAACCGGGGTCATGACTTCGCTGCGGCGGAGCGGGCCGTGCGGATGACCGCCGAACGGGGCCTTGCCGTCGGGGGGCACTTCATCCTCGGGCTTCCGGGCGAGACGGACGCGATGCTGCTCGATCAGACGGCGCGGATCAACGCCCTGCCGCTCACGACCGTGAAGTTCCACCAGTTGCAGGTCTTCCGCGGGACGGCGATGGCCGCGGAGTACGATGCGCACCCGGATCGTTTTCGCTTCTGGACCCTCGACGAGTACCTCGACCTCTTCGTGGAGATTCTGCGGCGTTTGCGCCCCGATCTGGTGGTCGAACGCTTTGCCTCGGAGGCTCCGCCGCGCTACCATTACGGTCGCAACTGGGGTCTGGTGCGTAACGAACAGCTGCTGTCGCTGCTGGAAAAAAGATTGGAGCGGCGGAATGCGTATCAAGGCGAAATTTTTACTACTTTTGTGAAAGCATAAAAAACCCGGCAGACAACGCTCCGCTCGCGAACGGCCCGAAATTTGAGCTTCGCACCGACGGATGTCGCACTGTCGGGCATATTGAACAGTTCCCTTATGAAACACGTCGTTATTACTCCGGAATCCGTGTGGAAAATCGTCAAGGAGTATTTCCTGATGTTCTTCGGCATGATGATGTACTCGTTCGGGTGGATCGGCTGCGTGCTTCCGGCCAACGGTATGGGCGGCGGTGCGGCGGGTCTTTCGCTGGTGCTGTGCACGGCGCTGGAAAACCTCGGGCTGCACATGCAGATCGGTACGATGGTCTTCCTCATCAATGCGGTGCTGCTGCTCATTGCGGGCTTCATCGTGGGGTGGAACTTCGGCATCAAGACGATCTTCTGCGTGCTGGTGATCTCCGTGGGGATGAACTTCTGGCAGGACGTGCTCCCGGAGGGCAACTTCCTCGGCATCGACAGCCTGCTGTCGATTGTTCTGGGCGGTATTCTGGCCGGTGCGGGCATTGCGCTTTGCTTTACGCAGGGCGGCTCGACGGGCGGTACGGACATCGTGGCGATGATCATCAACAAGTACCGGACGATCAGCTACGGCAAGATCCTGATCTACTCGGATTTCGTGATCATTGCCTCGTCGCTGCTCGTGGGCAAGGGCATCAGTGCGGTGATCTACGGTTACGTGCTGACGGCCGTGGTGGGCTACACGGTGGACATGATCATGGCGGGGAACCAGCAGTCGAGCCAGGTGCTGATCGTGACACACGACTACGAGAAGATGGCGGACGCCATTGCGCAGAACATCCACCGGGGCGTGACGCTCATCGACTCGCAGGGTTGGTACTCGAAGGAGCGGTCGAAGATCGTGATGGTGGTTTGCCGGAAGCGTGAGACGGCGATGATCCTGAAATTCGTCAAGACGATCGATCCGGATGCCTTTATGACCGTAGGGTCTGTGATGGGCGTCTACGGCAAGGGCTTCCAGGCGATCAACAAGGTCTGATGGGGCGTTATGCCGACATAGTTCTTCCGCTGGCGCAGCCGGCCTATACGTTTTCGGTTCCCGAGGGGATGGCGGTAGCGGAGGGTCAGGCCGTCGCGGTTCAGTTCGGGCCGCGCAAGTTCTATACGGGGATCGTGTGGCGGCTGCATGACCGTCGTCCCGACTTCCCGCGGATCAAATCCATACAACGTATTCTCTACGATTCACCTTTGCTCTCGGCGGCGCAGCGGTCGCTGTGGGAGTGGATGGCGTCGTATTACCTGTGCAGTGTCGGGGAGGTGATGCGCGTGGCGCTGCCGCGGCTGATGAAACCCTCGGGCGATACGGAGGAGGCCTTTTCGGAGGAGGAGTTCCGCCCCCGGACGGAGTGCTACGTATCGCTGGCGCGGGAGCTGTGGGACGAGACGGCGTTCCACGAGACGTGCGAACGCCTCGAACGCCGGGCTCCGAAACAGTACGAAGCGCTGCTGGAGATCGCTGCGGCGGGCGACGGAGAGCGCATTGCGACGGGCGAGATTGCCCGTCGTCTGTTGCGGGCCGACTACGGGGTGCTGCGGACGCTGGAGCGCAAGGGGCTGATCGTGACGACGGACCACGAACGGACGGTCGAATACGGCGGTCCGGCCTTCCGCTTGCCGGAGCTGACGCCGCACCAGCGGGCGGCGCTCGATGCGTTGCGGGCGCAGTTTGCCGCCGGGAAGAGCACGGCGCTGCTGCAGGGCATCACGGGTTCGGGGAAGACCGAAATCTATATCCATCTGATTGCGGAGACCTTGTCGCGGGGCGGTGACGTGCTGCTGCTGGTCCCGGAGATCGCGCTGACGGCCCAGCTGATCGAGCGCATGGAGCGGATCTTCGGGAGCCGGGTGACGTCCTACCACTCGAAACTCACGAACCGCCGCCGCACGGAGACCTACCTTCGTCTGAGCCGCTCTTCGGGGGGTGAATTCGTCGTGGGGGTCCGGTCGTCGATCTTCCTGCCGTTGAAGCACCTGCAGCTGGTGGTGGTCGACGAGGAGCACGATGCGAGCTACAAGCAGACGGACCCGGCGCCGCGCTACAACGCCCGGGACTGCGCCGTGGTGCTGGCGCGCCTGACCGGGGGCCGCACGCTGCTCGGGAGCGCCACGCCGTCGCTGGAGACGTGGTCGAACGCCGCTTCGGGGAAGTACGGGCGTGCGGAGCTGACCGAACGCTACGGCGCGGCGCGTCCGCCGCGGATCTACCTGTCGGACACGCTGCGTGCGGCCCGCCGGGGCGAACGCCACGCGCACTTCAACAAGCTGCTGCTGGACAAGATCGGGGAGACGCTCGACCGGGGCGAGCAGGTGATGCTGTTCCAGAACCGGCGGGGCTTTTCGCCCTATGTCGAGTGTACGGAGTGCGGGTGGACGGCGCGGTGCCCGAACTGCAACGTGACGCTGACCTACCACAAGGGCGGCCGGAAGCTCGTCTGCCACTACTGCGGACATACGGAGGATGTTCCGGTGAAATGCCCGTCGTGCCGCGTGACGGATGTGGTTCCGATGGGTTTCGGCACGGAGAAGATCGAGGAGGAGATTTCTCGGATTTTCCCCGAAGCGCGGGTTGCACGACTGGATCGGGACAGCGTCACGTCGGAGACGGCCTTCAACGCTATTGTTGCCGACTTTGCGGCGCACCGGACCGACATCCTGGTGGGCACGCAGATGATTACCAAGGGTTTCGACTTTGCGGGGGTCTCGCTTGTGGGAATCCTCAATGCGGACAACCTGCTGCATAATCCCGATTTCCGGGCTGCGGAGCGGGCCTTCCAGTTGATGATGCAGGTGGCGGGGCGTGCCGGTCGGCGGGATGACGGGGGCGAGGTGGTGATCCAGACCGGCGAGCCGGGCAATCCGGTGCTCCGTCAGGTCGTGGAGGGCGACTACGAAGGGATGGCGCGTCAGCAGCTTGCCGAGCGTCAGGCCTTCTTCTACCCGCCTTACGCGCGTTTGACGTCGCTGACGCTGCGCCACCGGGACCCGACGACGCTGCGCAACGGCATTACGGCGCTGGCTGCGCGGCTGCGGGAGCGTTTCGGGCGGCGCGTGCTGGGTCCGATGACGCCCCCCGTGGACCGCATCCGGGGCGAATACCTGGCGGGCCTGCTGCTGAAGATCGAGAGCGGGGCTTCGTCGGCCCGGGCCCGCGAACTGCTCGTGTCCGAGTTGAACCGCTTTTCCGAAAATCCGGCCTGGAAGGCCATAACCGTCGTCGTAGATGTCGATCCTCAGTGAATTGTGGCGCGACGTGTCGTCGCTGTTTTTCCCGGCGCGCTGTGCGGTGTGCGGGGAGCCGCTGGCGGCGGGCGAGCGGATGCTCTGCACCTATTGCCGGGCCACGGCCCCGCTGACGGGCTACTGGCGTGAGGCGGACAATCCCGTGGTGCGCAAATGCTGGGGCATGGTTCCCGTCGTGCAGGCTTCGGGCTTTCTCTTCTTCGTCCACGGCAGCGGCTGGCGGCAGCTGATCCACGGGTTCAAGTACCGGGGTTCGTGGCGCACGGCGCGGGAGATGGGCGAATGGTACGGGCGCTACTTGCGCGAGAGCGGGCTTTACGGCGATGTGGAGTGTGTGGTTCCGCTTCCGCTGCATCCGTTCAAGCGGTGCCGGAGGGGTTACAACCAGTCGGAGTACATTGCCGAAGGGATTGCGGCCCAACTGGGCGTACCGGTCGAGCGGCGGAGCGTCTACCGGCGGCGCAACACGGCGAGCCAGGCCCGGAAATCGCACCGCGAACGGGCCGGGAATGTCGAAGGGGCCTTTGCGGTTCGTCATCCCGAACGGCTGGCGGGGCGTCACCTGCTGCTGGTCGACGACGTGATGACCACCGGCTCGACGCTGCTGTCGTGCGCCGACGAGATTCTGCGGTCGGTCCCCGACTGCCGGATCAGTCTGGCGGCGCTGGCGGTCTCGCAACGTGAGCTGGGCGTAAAGCCCTGATTTTCCTGAATTTGATTCTCCGCCTGCCGGCCCGGGTTTCGGAAAATGGAAAATCTTTGACTTTTCCGAGTGCACCTTTTTGATATGTCGGACCGAATCCGTATTTTTGAGGTCCGAACCGAGGAAAAAATTCATGGCAAAGGAATATGACAATACGGGCTCGCGGGGCGGGTCCTACGCGCGCAACCGCGAGGTCTACGACGCTTTGACGGAGGGTGCTGGGAACGTGCCGCCGCAGGCCGTCGAGCTGGAGGAGGCGGTGCTGGGCGCGCTGATGCTGGAGAAGGACAGCATCATCGCGGTGCAGGAGTTCGTCACTCCGGAGGCGTTCTACACCGAGGAGCACCGCCTGATCTACAAGGCGATCGAGGAGTTGTCGATGGAGCTGAAGCCCATCGACCTCTATACCGTGACCGAGCGCCTGAAGACGAAAAAGGAGTTGAAGAAGGTGGGCGGGGCTTCGTACCTGGCGCAGCTGACCCAGAAGGTGGGCTCGGCGGCGAACGTGGAGTTCCATGCGAAGATCATCGCGCAGAAATATGTCCAGCGGGAGCTGATCCGTTCGGCGACGGAGATCCAGAAACGCTCGTACGACGAGTCGACCGACGTGACGGATCTGATCGGTTTTGCCGAGGGTGAGATCTTCAAGGTGGCCGAGGGTCATGTGAAGCGTTCGGTGCAGTCGTCGAAGGAGATCCTGGCGCGCGCACTGATGCAGATCGAGGAGGCGTCGAAGAACTCCAGCACGTACAGCGGGGTGCCGTCGGGTTTCACGGCGCTGGACCGGGTGACGCTGGGTTGGCAGTTGTCGGACCTGATCATCGTGGCGGCGCGACCTTCGATGGGAAAGACGGCCTTCGTGCTCTCGATGGCGCGGAACATGGCGGTCAACTACGAGCAGGGGGTTGCGTTCTTCTCGCTCGAAATGTCGGCCGTGCAGCTGATGATGCGACTGATCATCGCCGAGACGGGGCTTTCGGGCAACGACGTGAAATCGGGACGGTTGACCCCCGAGCAGTGGCGGCACCTGGAGTCTGCGACCAAACCGCTGGGCGCGGCACCGCTCTACATCGACGATACGCCGGCGCTTTCGGTCTTCGAATTCCGTTCGAAGGCGCGGCGTCTGAAGATCCACAACGACATCAAGATCATCATCATCGACTACCTGCAGCTGATGACCGGGAACCAGGATACGAAGGGCAACCGCGAACAGGAGGTGGCCTTCATTTCGCGGACCTTGAAGGCGATTGCCAAGGAGCTGAACGTTCCGGTGATTGCGCTTTCGCAGTTGAGCCGAGCGACGGAGATGCGCGGCGGCTCGAAGCGTCCGCAGCTGTCGGACCTCCGCGAGTCGGGCGCCATCGAGCAGGACGCCGACATCGTGGCGTTCATCCACCGCCCGGAGTATTACGGGATCAATCAGGACGAGAACGGGATGCCGACGGCGGGAATGGCGGAGATCATCCTGGCGAAGCACCGCAACGGTGCGGTTTGCGACGTGAACCTTCGCTTCCTGAAGGAGCAGGCGCGATTTGCGGACCTGGAGGATTCGATGCTTCCGCCGTCGGACGCCGCGGAGAACCAGCAGGCCTACGACGACTATGCGAGCGGTTCGAACAACCTTCCGGGCGGCTTTGGGGGCGGCAGTGCCCTGAGCGGCGCCCTGGGCGGGGAGTTCGACGTGAACCGCTCGGCGAATCTCGACGAGGAGGCGCCGTTCTGATCGGGCGGGGCTTTTGAAAAACCGAATATCGACGCAGCCATGTTCATACGTACATTTGCCGGAGCCCTGTTGGGTATCGACGCCGTGAAGGTGACCGTAGAGGTCAACATCACGGGCGGCGGTCTGGGTCTGTACCTCGTCGGCCTTCCGGACAACGCCGTGAAGGAGAGCGAGCAGCGTATCCGTGCGGCGTTCGAGAACTCGGGCGAGCGGATGTCGGGTCGGAAGGTGGTTGTGAGCCTGGCCCCGGCGGACCTGCGCAAGGAGGGGTCTGGTTTCGACCTGCCGATTGCGGTGGGGATCCTCGCGGCGATGGAGCGGGTCGATGCCGGGGCGGTTTCCGACACGATGTTTGTCGGGGAGTTGTCGCTCGACGGGTCGCTGAAACCCGTGCGGGGCGTGCTTCCGATTGCCATAGCGGCCCGGCAGGCGGGTTTGCGGCGTCTGATTCTCCCGGTGGAGAATGCCGGGGAGGCGGCGGTGGTCGAGGGGATCGAGGTGCTGGGCGCCGGGACGTTGCGCGAGGTTGCGGAGTGCCTGAACGGCGAACGGACGATCACACCGGCGACACCTCCGGTCGGGGATCCCTTTGCTCCGGAGCGGATGCGCTATGGGGAGGATTTTGCCGACGTGAAGGGCCAGACGCACGTGAAGCGGGCGCTGGAGATTGCGGCGGCGGGCGGCCACAACGTGCTGATGATCGGCGCGCCGGGCTCGGGCAAGACGATGCTGGCGCGGCGTCTTCCGACGATCCTTCCGCCGCTGACGCGCGAGGAGGCGCTCGAAACGACCAAGATCCACTCCGTGGCCGGAAAGACGGAGTTTGCCGGAGGGCTGATGACGCTGCGGCCGTTCCGGGCTCCGCACCACCTCACGTCGCAGGTGGCGCTGATCGGCGGCGGGCAGTCGCCGCGTCCGGGGGAGGTGTCGCTGGCGCACAACGGGGTGCTGTTCCTCGACGAACTGCCCGAATTCGGGCGGAACGTCCTCGAAGTGCTTCGGCAGCCGCTGGAGGAGAAACGGATCGTGGTTTCGCGGGCGAAATACAGTGTGGAATACCCGGCGAACTTTACGCTCGTGGCGGCGATGAACCCCTGTCCGTGCGGTTACTACAACCATCCGACGAAGGAGTGTACGTGCTCTCCGGGGGCGGTGCACCGCTATATGGGGCGTATTTCGGGACCGCTGCTGGACCGGATCGACCTGCAGGTGGAGGTGACGCCGGTGCAGCCCTCCGAGCTGACCTCGGCGGCCCCGGGCGAACCGAGTTCTGCGATCCGCGAACGGGTGATCCGGGCCCGGGAGATCCAGGCTGCGCGGTTCCGCGACGTGGAGGGGGTGCATACCAACTCGATGATGGGGAGTTCGCTGCTGCGGAGCTGCTGTCGGCTGGATGCGGCCTCGGCGGCGCTGCTGGAGCGGGCCATGGAGCGGCTGTCGCTCTCGGCGCGGGCCTACGACCGGATCCTGAAGGTGGCGCGGACGATTGCCGACCTGGCGGGCCGTGCGGAGATTGCGGCGGAGGATATCGCCGAAGCGATCGGCTACCGTTCGCTGGACCGCGGCACGTGGGGTCGCTGATTTTCGCGTTGTTCGGCGTGGGGCCGGTGATTTTCGCGTTGTTCGGCGTGGGGCCGGTGATTTTCGCGTTGTCCGGCGTGCGGACGTCGGGAATGTGATAAAGTATTGGAAAAAAGAACGAAATATGAAAAAAATCATTCTTTCGGGCGGCGGCACGGGCGGCCATATTTACCCGGCCGTAGCGGTTGCCGAGGCGCTGAAACGCCGCTTCGGCGATGACGTCGAGCTGTTGTTCGTCGGCGCCGAGGGCAAGATGGAGATGGAGAAGGTCCCGGCGCTGGGCTACCGGATCGTGGGGCTTCCGATTGCGGGGCTGCAGCGGCGGCTGGAGTGGCACAACCTGCTGGTTCCGTTCAAGGTGCTGAAGAGCATCCGGATGGCCAAACGGGTCATCCGCGACTTCGGGGCCGACGTGGTGGTGGGCTTCGGGGGGTATGCGAGTGCTCCGGTGCTGTGGGCGGCGCAGCGGATGGGCGTGCCGACGGTGATCCAGGAGCAGAACTCCTATGCCGGGGTGACGAACAAGATCCTCGGCAAGCGTGCCAAACGCATCTGCACGGCCTACGAGGGGATGGAACGCTTCTTTCCGGCGGACCGGATTACGCTGACGGGCAATCCGCTGCGGGGCCGCTTCTCGAAGGAGGGTGCTGACCGGGCCGAAGCGCTGCAATACTACGGACTGACGGCCGAACTCCCGACGGTGCTGGTGGTCGGGGGGTCGCTCGGCACGCGGTCGCTGAACGAGATGATGAAGCAGTGGATCCTCGATACGGGCGGCAAGGCCCCGGTTCAGGTGATCTGGCAGACGGGCAAGTATTACGAACGGGAGATGCAGGCCTTCCTGGCGGCACATCCGGCGGAGCACGTCTGGCAGGGGGCCTTCATCGACCGCATGGACTATGCCTATGCGGCTGCGGACGTGGTGGTTTCGCGCAGCGGGGCCGGGACGGTTTCGGAGTTGTGCCTGGTAGCCAAACCGGTTGTTTTCGTTCCGTCGCCGAATGTGGCTGAAGACCACCAGACGAAGAATGCCCGGGCCCTGGAGGCGAAGGGTGCCGCGGTGGTGGTCTCGGATGCGGAGAGCCGCACCCGGGCGATGGCGCAGGCGCAGGCGCTGCTGGAGGATCCCGGGCGTCGGTCGGCCATGAGTTGCAGCCTGGAGTCGCTGGCCAAGCCTCGTGCGGCGGAAGATATTGTGAATGAGATTGTCAAAGTGATGAAGTGATGGAACGCAAGAGTGTCTATTTTCTGGGGATCGGGGGCATCGGCATGAGTGCCCTGGCCCGCTATTTTCTGCACGAAGGTTGCCGGGTTGCCGGTTACGACCGCACGCGCACGGCGCTGACCGACGCACTGACGGCCGAGGGTGCCGCCGTCCACTACGAGGACGACATCCGACAGATTCCCGCGGAGTTTCTCGATCCGGCCCATACGATCGTGGTCTATACGCCGGCCGTCCCGCAGGATCACAGCGAATACACCTATTTCCGGGATCACGGCTTCCGCATCGAGAAGCGTTCGCAGATGCTGGGCCACCTCTCGGAAGGGAAATACGTGCTGGCCGTAGCGGGGACGCACGGCAAGACCACCACTTCGACCCTTGTGGCGTGGCTCGACCGCGTGCTGACGGGGGGCGGTTCGGCCTTCCTCGGGGGCATTTCGAAGAATTTCGGCGGCAACCTCGTGCTGGGAACCGGGAAACGGCTGGCGGTCGAGGCCGACGAGTTCGACCGTTCGTTTCTGCGGCTGTATCCCGACGTGGCGGTGGTGACTTCGGCGGATGCCGACCACCTCGACATCTACGGCACGCACGAAGCCGTGAAGGAGGCTTTCGCCCAGTTTATCCGCCAGATCCGCCCCGACGGTTACCTTGTCATCAAGCAGGGCCTCGACCTGGAGATCGACAATTCGGAGATCACGGTCTACCGCTATGCCTACGATACGCCGTGCGACTTCTACGCGCGGAACGTCGAGCTGATCGGCGGCGGTCACTATCGCTACGACATCGTCACGCCGTCGGGTGTGATCGAGGGTTGTACGCTCGGCATTCCGGGGTGGGTGAACATCGAGAATTCGGTGGGCGCGGTGGCTGCCGTATGGTGCGCGGCGCAGTTCGAGGGTCAGGAGCTGGATGCCGACCGGGTGCGTGAGGCGCTGGCTTCGTTCTCGGGGGTGAAACGGCGTTTCGAGTTCTATGTCAATACGCCGAAGCAGGTCTATATGGACGACTATGCGCACCATCCGCGCGAACTGGCCGCCACGCTGACCTCCGTGCGGCAGATGTTCCCGGGGCGTCGGATCACGGCGTTGTTCCAGCCGCACCTCTACACCCGCACACGGGACCTCTACGCGGAGTTTGCCGAGGCGCTGTCGCACGCCGACGAGGTGGTTCTGCTTCCGATCTACCCGGCGCGTGAGGAGCCCATCGAGGGCATCACCTCGGAGATCATTGCCGAACGGGTGACGGTCCCGTGCCGGATTGTTCCGCGCGAAGAGCTGGCCGCCACGGTTGCCGGGATGGATACCGACGTGGTGATCAGCTTCGGGGCGGGGAATATCGATGCCTGCTGCGAGGCGTTGGCCGAGGTGCTGAAGCGGAAGAGTTGACCTGAACCGAAAAGCGATCTCACTCCGATGCGTCTTCTCCGACCGGTTATCCTGGGTCTTTTGTGGGCCGCCGTGGCCGCCTATATTCTGTGGGCGGGTCTTTCGGCGCGTCGTGACCGTTCGGCGCAGCGGGTCCGGAGCCTGGAGATCGAGATCGTGGACAGCACCTCGCAGGGCTACCTGGTGACGGGAGCGCAGGTCCGTCGTTGGATTTCGCAGAGCGGAATCGGCACGGTCGGCACGGCAGTTGAGGAGGTGGACCTGACGGGACTCGAACGCCTGATCGCCCGGAACGGCTTCGTGGAGGAGGTGGCGGCCTACGTCCGCGGCGGAGGCGAGTTGCACCTCCGGATCACGCCGCGGGAACCGCTGCTGCGGCTGCTGACCGACGGGCGGAATGCCTATGTGACGCGGGAGGGTTATGTCTTCGGGGCTCCGCGGGCGTCGTCGCTCTACGTTCCGGTGGTTACGGGGAGCTACCGTCCTCCGTTCCCGGCGGACTACACGGGGGACGTGCGGGCGTACATCGACCGCCGCAAGCAGGAGTTCGACGAGCGGATTGCGGAGCTCGAACGTTCGAAATACCCGGTTTACCGGCGTGAGCAGGCCAATGACCGGGCCTACCGGGAGTTCCGCCGCAAGCGGATCAAGCGCCGGTGGTGGAAGGGCGAGAGTGCGGAGATGTTCGACAAAAGGGTCAAGGCGCTGCAGGACGAAAAGGCCGAGGAACGGCGCCGCTACCGGTATCGGAGCCGGCAGCTCACGGCGGAACTCGACCGGATTGCTTCGCAGCAGGAGGCGGAGCGCATGAAACAAAAAAAGTTGGAGAAAAGCTACGAAGATTTCATGAAACTCCTTACCTTTGTGGAGACTGTCGAAGAGGACGATTTCTGGAGGTCGGAGGTTGTGCAGATTGCCGCTTATACGACCCCCAGCGGAGCTTTGGAGGTGAATCTGACGCCGCGCAGCGGAGGTTTTACGATTCTCTTCGGGCGCCTGGAGGAGGTGGATTTGAAGTTCGACAAACTGCTGCGGTTCTATCGCAACGGTCTTTCGACTTTGGGATGGGGGACGTACCGCACGATCGACATCAGATACAGGAATCAGGTGGTCTGCAAGAAGTAAAAGGATAATACCGTGGAAAGAAAGAATTATACCGTAGCCGTAGATCTGGGGAGCTCGTCGGTGGTTGTAGCCGTCGGGGAGAGGACCCCGGAAGGCCTGCTGGAGGTCGTGAGCGTCGTCACGAAACCCGTGGAAGGGGTCCATGCGGGCCGGATCGAGAACATCGAACTGGTGAGCCGGGCCATCCGGGATGCGGTTTCGGAGACGGAGCAGCAGCTCGGGATCCGGATTACGGAGGCCTATGCGGGAATATCCGGGGAGTTCGTGCGCTGTGCCCGGCATACGGACCATGTTTTCGTTTACGATCCCCAGAACGGAGTCAACCAGAAGGATGTGGATGCGCTGTTCGACCGGATGCGGAACGTGCAGGCCCCGGACGACGAGACGATCATGGAGCGGGTGCCGCAGAACTATCTGGTCGATGACAGCCAGGAGGTCCGGAATCCCGTGGGGTCGTTCGGCAAGAAACTCTCGTCGACGTTCAACTTCATTCTGTGCCAGAAGACGCCGATGCAGCGCCTCGACATGGCGTTGAAGCGCCTCGGAATCCGGATGCTGGGTGTGGTGCCCGACGCGATGGCGACTCCGGAAGCGATCCTTCTTCCCGACGAGAAGGAGGAGGGAGTTGCCGTGGTGGATGTCGGTGCGGGCGTGACGGACGTGACGGTCTACTACCGCAACGTGGTCCGCTATGTGGCCACGATCCCGATGGGCGCTTCGGCCATCAACCGGGACATCCGGACGATGAGCGTCCCGGAGAAACATGTCGAGAGCCTGAAACAGAAATACGGTTCGGCGGTTGCCGAACTGGCCCCGGAAGACAAACTGATCCGCGTCAACGGCCGCACGGCCCGCGAGGCGAAGGATATCCTGTTGCGGAACCTGGCGACGGTGATCGAGGCGCGTGCCACGGACATCGTGGAGTTCGTGCAGCAGGAGATCAAGGATTCGGGCTATGCCGAGCGGCTGGCCTACGGCATCGTGCTGACGGGCGGCTCGGCGAAACTGAAGGATCTGGACGAACTCTTCCGCCGCGTGACGGGCCTGGATGTCCGGGTTGCGGTTCCCGAGACCGGGATTACGGAGGCTTCGAAGGAGCGAGTCGCCGATCCGTCTTATTCGACGGTCGTGGGCATCCTGCTCCACGGCGCGGAACTCGGAGGCTGTGCCGTGATCGAACGACCTTCGAACCCGTCGGTCTCTTCGTCCGCTGCGGCTGCAGGGTCTCCGGCGCCGTCTCCGACGGCAACGGTTCGCCAGCCTTATACGCCGACGCCTCCGGCCTCGAATACGTTCCGTCCGGTCTCGCCGCGTCCGGTACAACCCGTACCTCCGGCGCCGGAACCCGTGAAAACGGATCCGCAGACGGCAACACCCGAACCTCCGACTCCGGAGGAGCCGCGGGAGACGCCGCATGAAGAGCCTCGGGAGGAGCCCCGGCGCAAACGCGACTGGGGATCGATCTTCCAGAAGACCTTCGACAAGATCAACAAGAGTTTCTCGGCCGCCGAGGACGAAGAGATTTAGCCGAAACCGGGGGGGCGGGAGAAGAACAGGAGCGCAAGGAGAGCAGGAGAACAGAAGGGCAGGAGAACAGAAGGGCAAGGAGAGCAGGAGAGCAGGAGAACAGAAGGGCAAGGAGAGCAGGAGGGCAAGAAGAAAATGCGGGCTGGATTCCATGTGTGGGTGCGGTCCCGGTTTGCAAGGGTGCCTTCGGGACCCGATTGATGTTTTGATAAAAAAGAAGATTCAGATATGACGGACGAATTGATGTCGGAAATCAAGGTTCCGCGCACGAACGGCTCGATCATCATGGTCGTGGGCGTGGGCGGAGCCGGCGGGAACGCCGTGAACCACATGTGGAACCTGGGGATCCGGGGTGTGACGTTCATGGTGTGCAATACCGACCAGCAGGCGCTGGACAAGAGCCCGGTGGAGCAGAAGATCCGCCTGGGCTCGGAGGGCCTCGGGGCGGGCAATGACCCCGAGAACGGACGGCGGGCTGCGGTGGAGACGCTGCCGGAGATCCGGCAGGCGCTGGAGGAGGCCGGGACGAAGATGTTGTTCATCACGGCGGGCATGGGCGGCGGAACCGGAACGGGCGCTTCGCCTGTGATTGCGAAACTGGCCAAGGAGATGGGCTTGCTGACGGTTGCTATTGTGACCTCTCCGCTGGCCGTTGAGGGTAAGATCCGCTACGAGCAGGCCTTCCGGGGCATCGAGGAGCTGCGTCAGAATACCGACTCGCTGCTGATCATCAACAACGAGAATATCCTGGAGATCTACGGCCGCCTGTCGTTGAAACAGGCCTTTGGAAAGGCCGACGACATCCTGGCTTCGGCGGCCAAGGGCATCGCGGAGATCATCACGGTGGAGAGCGATCTGGTGAACGTGGACTTCGCGGACGTCTCGAAGGTGATGCGCGACAGCGGCCGGGCGCACATGGCCGTTGCCACGGCCGAGGGCGATAACCGGGCTGAAGCGGTTGCGGAGGCTTCGCTGCGCTCGCCGCTGCTGGACCACAACCTGATTTCGGGGGCGAAGAACATCCTGCTGAACATCTCGGTTTCGAATGCCGACGGACTGATGTACGAGGAGGTTGTTCAGATCCTGGAGTATATCCAGGCCCATGCGAGCGTGCAGGACGAGCAGGGTGTGATCCATAATGCGAATATCATCTGGGGAACGAGCGAGAAGCCGCAGTTGGGCAACGCAATCGAACTGGTTGTGGTAGCGACGGGTTTCGAGGGTGACGTTCCGGTCGGCGGGAAGAAGCCGGTGATTCCGGTTCCGCGGATTATCGAACCGGTTCCGGCGGCGGAGAGTGTGACGACGCCTCCCGTTCTGGAGCCGATCAAGCCCGTCGCGGCAAAACCGGCGCAGCGGCTTCCGGAGCAGGTGATGCTGGGCGCGAAACCGACCCGTTACGGGAATATCGAGGCGCTGCTTGCACGCCCGGCCTACCAGACGCGGAATTCGAAGTTCATCGTCCAGATGCCGGGAGGGCGCAAGGAGGTGCTGAAGGAGGATCCGGTGGATACGCCGCAGCAACACGGGGCGCCGAAGGGCGGTTCCCTGTTCGACTAACCAATAGACTGACGATTTGGAAGAGACTCATTCCTGGATTGCATTCCATGGCTTTACGCCGCATGTCATCGTGCTTTGTGCGGTGACGCTTTTCCTGTTGTGCGTTTCGGCGTTGGTATCGGGGGCTGAGACGTCGTTTTTCTCGCTGTCGCACAATGATGTCCGGCGTTTGCAGGGGAGCCGCAGCGGTCGTGCGGATGCCGTGCTCCGGTTGTTGACGAATGTCGACCTGCTGTTGGCGACGATTCTGGTGGTCAACAACCTGGTGAATATCTGCATCGTCATCCTCACGTCGGGGATCATCGACACGCTGTTTACCTTTCTGCGTTTCGAATTCCTCTTCAAGACGGTTCTCGTGACGTTCCTGCTGCTGCTCTTCGGGGAGATCATGCCGAAGGTGCTGGCACAGACGATTCCGGTTCGGTTTGCGTTGTTGGTTGCGCGTCCGCTGTTGGTTCTGCGGTGGGTTTTCTACCCGTTGTCGTACATCCTGGTCCGCACGAGCAGCCGCATCAGCGAGAAGGCGGCGCACAAGAGCGAGATTTCGCTCGACGAGCTGGCCGATGCGGTGGACATGACGCAGAGTTCGAGTCCGGAGGAGCACGTGATGCTTTCGGGGATCGTGAATTTCGTGAATACCGAGGTGCAGGAGATCATGAAGCCGCGGGTGGACATGACGGCGCTGGACATTACGGACAGCTACGAGCATGTGAAGCGGACGATCATCGAGTCCGGTTTTTCGCGGATTCCGGTCTACGCGGAGGATATGGACAACATCCGGGGGACGCTTTACGTGAAGGACCTGCTTCCGTATATCAACAACGGGGATGATTTTGCCTGGCAGCAGTTGATGCGCAAGCCCTATTTCGTGCCGGAGCACAAGAAGATCAACGACCTGCTGGCGGACTTCCAGACGAACAAGGTGCACATGGCGATCGTGGTCGACGAATATGGTTCAACGCTGGGACTGGTGTCGCTGGAGGACATCATCGAGGAGATCGTGGGTGAGATTTCGGACGAGAGCGACAACGAGGAGAATTTCTATACGCGCCTGGATGCCAAGAGTTACCTGTTCGAGGGGAAGACGCACCTGGGCGATTTCGAACGGATCCTGGAACTGGACGAAGGGACCTTTTCGGACGTGAAGGGCGAGGCCGAAACGTTGGCTGGGCTGATGCTGGAGTTGAAGCGGGATTTTCCGCGCAAGGGCGATACGTTCACGGCACACGATTTCCGGTTTACGGTCCAGGAGATGGAGGGACACCGGATCGACAAGATCCGCGTCGACCTGCCGTAATTTTTTCGGCCGGTTGATCCTCTGCCGCCGTGAATTTCCGGGCGTTTTTCCTGTTTCTGTTTTCTGTTCCCCTGTTCTTTATCCCTTATTGCTTGATTTTTTTCTGACACGCTGCCATGAACACCCTGTTGCGGACTCCCCGCCTGCTGATTGAACCGCCGATGACCATCGCTGCGGCAAATGCCTGGGCGACGCTGGAGGAGCGGCAGCGCGCCGAGACATTCGGCAGCGAACGGCGCCGCCGGGAATTTCTGACCTGGCGGGCGATCATCCGCCGGGAGTTGGGCCATGATATCCGGATTGCCTACAATGAGGTGGGAGCCCCGGTTCTTCCGGACGGGGAGGCTTTTATTGCCGTGGCGCATTGTGCGGATCGGGTGGCAGTGTGCCTGTCGCCGAACCGCTGTGCCGTGGATATCGAGTGTGCCGACCGGGATTTCACCCGTGCAGCGAGCCGCTTCCTGACCCCTTCCGAGACGGTTCTTGCCGACGACCCTCACTGGCCGGGCTTTGTCTGGTGCGCCAAGGAGACCCTCTATAAATATGCCGGGCGCCGGAATCTTGATTTCCGGGAGAATCTCCGGATCGTATCTGCGGATCTTGCGGCCGGACGGATAATCGGCCGGATCGGCGATGAACCGCCCCTCGAACTTGCGGCGCGTTGTATCGACGGCTGCCTGGTGACCGCTATTCTTTGACCGAGCCGTCTCATGTCCAACTCTCTCCTGCGAACTTGACGTTTCTCTCTCCACCCTTTCAAAAACGCCTGTATGATCGAGATTACCGGCCCGCAATTGCCTCCGGAACCGACCTCGCCGAGCAATCCCCTGCTGCTGCATGAAGCGGAGGAGATCACGGAAGCCGTGTTTCGGGGAGCCGATTTCACGACGCTCTGCCGGGAGCATCTGTCGATCCAGTCGGGCCGCTTTACGGGTTGCCATTTTGCAGGGGCTTCGCTGCTCCGTTCGCAATGGTCGGACGTGCTCTTTCGGAACTGCGATTTTTCGAATGCCGATCTCTCGGGATGCAGCTTCCACCGGGTGCAGTTCGTGGATTGCAAACTCTCGGGCACGAACCTCTCCGAGACGACGGGTCATCACCTGCTGTTCGAACGCTGCAAGGGCGAGTATGTGAATTTTGCCTTTTCCCGTTTCCGTGCGGTTCGTTTTTCCGACTCCCGATTGCGGGGTTCGGTCTTCAGCGACTGCCGGTTCGAACGGGGCGAATTCACGGTTTGCGACCTTTCGCAAGCCGAATTTTTCGGGACACGCCTCTGCGGGCTCTCTTTTTCTGACTCCGAAATCCACGGGATTCGGGTTCGCGAAATCGGATCTTTGGAGTTGAAAGGATTGAAAATTAACGCATTGCAGGCTGTTGAGCTGGCCCGTTTGCTGGGCGTGGAGATCGAGCCGTGAGACATTCTTCAAAAAATTTACATATTTAGTAAAAAATCTTAATAAAAATATTTGGAAGTTTGGTTTCGAGCGCTTACCTTTGCCGCGTCTTAAATGATAAAATATTTTAATATTTATTTAAAATTATTTACTATGAAGGCAAAGATTGGAGAGTGGGTACGCACCGCTCTGATTATGTTGGGAGAGAGCATTAAATACCGAGAGATGTAATTCTCCCATAAACAAGAACTTAAAACTTAAAGCTAATAAACGGGAACAGCCCGGCTCGTAAGAGTCGGGCTGCTTCCGTTTTGTACGTAGCGAGTTGAATTTTCTATTTCCAGCCGAGTTTTTTGCGGATCTCCTTGGGCACGGCGTTTCGGTTGACCATGATGGACATGGTTTTGTAGGCGACGAACGGGCGGGAGAAGTACCAGAATCCGTCATAGGGCGGGAGTACGTCCCAGGAGTTCTGAACCTTGAAATATTGGTTTCCGGCCTGATCGGTTGCGGTTCCGACGATGACCATTCCGTGATCGTCCGTAGTTTCGTAGTTGTCGAAGGCCTCCTGTCGCATCTGCTGATCGATTTTGCGCTCTTTACCGGGTTTGTCGAACTTGTAGAGTGCGGCTTCCTTCTCCCGGGCGGTAAGTTTCCCCCACTTTTCGGCCTCGGTACCGCTCATTCCTTCGAGGTCGGCTTCGGGGATGATCCCGATGGCCTTCGTGCGGCTGAACCCCTTTTCGCTGACATCCGTACCCCAGGCAACGGTGTATCCGTTCTCCAGGGCGTAGTCGATGGTCTGCATCAACTCGTCCAGGGGGACGTTCCAGACCGTTTCCCACATCCAGTTGTCGGGGACCTCGATGATGAACTGCTCGTAGAAGGGGTGGTGGGTGAAGGAGGAGAGGTCTACATAGTCATCCATTTTGATCGGGAGGGATTCGGCGAACGACCGGGGGGTGTACTCCTTTCCCTCGTAGGTGAAGGTCTCGGGGCAGGGGCCGAAATATTCGTCGAGGATGGCGTTGAATCCGCGTTTCCAGGCGGTGGAGAGCGTTTTCGAGCCTCCGGAAGCCTGGATCACGGCATCGAGATAGGCCTTCAGCACGGCCGAGAGCTCATGGAAATCGGGTTTGTCGGTTCCGTAGTTGAGCCCGGGATAGACCTCGAAGGGGACGATTCCGTGCTGTTTGATACCTTCGGTGACGTCGTGCGAGGCGCCGCCTTCGGCGAAATTGAGCTCTCCGTGGAGACGGACATACTTCACGGCCTTGTCCATGAAGGAGTGTCGGACGATCCACATTTCGGAGAGGTGGATTTCGGGGCCTCCGGCACGCAGGATTTCGCTTTCGAGCATCGTCATCGTGGAGAAGCACCAGCAGGTGCCGCTGCGGTTCTGGTTCTTGACGGGAGTCGTGCGGATGATCTTTCCGTCGGTGAAGCGGTATCCTTCGACCGAATCGGGATTCTGGGCGGCGGCTCCGAGAGCCAGACAGAGCGCCAGGGCGCAGAGAAGCAGGTTTTTCATCGTATCACGGTTTTAGGGTTTACTTTTTCGATCCGGCGACGATCTTCAGACAGGCCTCCAGGGTGAGTTCTTCGGGTTTTGTTCCTTTGGGGATCCGGTAGTTCTTGCCCTTGTAGGCGATGTATGCGCCGTACCGGCCGTTTTTGACGAGCATGTCGGGATCTTCGGGGAAACTTTTCAGCGGGGTATTGGCTGCAGCGGCTGCGGCCTGGTGTTCGCGGACGATCTCCACGGCGCGTTCGCGGGTCAGCGTATAGGGATCGTCTCCCTTAGCCAGCGATGCGAACGACTTTCCGTAACGGACGTAGGGACCGTACTTGCCGAGACCGACGACGAGTTTTTCGCCGTCGAGTTCTCCGACCTCGCGGGGCAGTGCGAAGAGTTCGAGAGCCTCCTCCAGCGTGATGGACTCGATGAGCTGTCCCTTCTTGAGCGACGCGAAGCGGCTCTTCTCGCCTTCGGCGCCTTCGATCTCGACCATCGGTCCGTAGCGTCCGATGCGCGCCTTGACGAGGTGTCCGGTCTTGGGGTCATTGCCGAGGATGCGGTTTTCGCGGGGCTTGGAGCTTTGGGTCGAGATGGCGTTGTCGACCATCTTGTGGAAGGGCCCGTAGAAGTCTCCGATCATCTTCTCCCAGGTGATGTCGCCTTCGGCGATGCGGTCGAACTCCTTCTCGACATTGGCCGTAAAGTTGTAGTCGATGATCGGTGCGAACTGCTCTTCGAGGTAGTCGTTGACCACCATGCCGATATCGGTTGGGGAGAGTCGGCTCTTCTCCTTCCCGTAGTTTTCCGAGAGGGTTTCGCGGGCGATTTTTTCGCCCTTGAGCGTCAATTGGGTATAGGCCCGTTTCTGTCCCTCCTTGTTCTGCTTGACGACATATCCGCGGTTGATGATCGTGGTGATGGTCGGCGCATAGGTCGAAGGGCGTCCGATTCCCAGCTCTTCGAGCCGTTTGACGAGCGAGGCTTCGTTGTAGCGGGCCGGCGCGGAGGTGAAACGCTCCGTAGCGGTAATCTTTTCGGCCTGGAGTCGGTCTCCGGTCTTGAGTTTGGGCAGCCGGGCCTCACCACTCTCGGCGGCCTGGTCATCGTCCGTGGATTCGGAGTAGAGGCGCAGGAACCCGTCGAAACGGACCACCTCCCCCTGTGCGACGAACTGCTGGTCGGACCCCGACATGTCGATGGTGATGGTGGTTCGGTCGAGCTCGGCGCAGACCATCTGCGAGGCGACGGTGCGTTTCCAGATCAGGTCGTAGAGCCGCTTCTCCTCGGCGGTTCCGTCGATCTCCTGCCGGTCGATGTACGAGGGTCGGATGGCCTCGTGTGCCTCCTGTGCCCCTTTGGTTTTGGTCTTGTAGTTGAACCAGCGGGAGTATTTCTCGCCGTACAGCTTGATGATCTCCTCCTTGCACTGGGCGAGGGCCTGCTGCGAGAGGTTGACGGAGTCGGTACGCATGTAGGTGATCAGACCCTGCTCGTAGAGGTGCTGGGCGACGGACATGGTCCGCGATACGGACATGCCGAGTTTCCGGCCGGCCTCCTGCTGGAGCGTGGAGGTGGTGAACGGCGGGGCGGGATATCGCTGTGCGGGTTTCTCCTCGGCCCGGGCGACGGTGAAGGTGGCGCCGATGCAGGAGTTGAGGAAGGCTTCGGCCTGCTCGGCGGTCTCGAAGCGGGTCGGGAGTTCGGCCTTGAAGAGCGTTTTGTCGGGGTCATCCGCGGCATGGAACTGGGCCACGACCCGGAAATAGGGGGCCGATCGGAATGCGATGATTTCGCGTTCGCGTTCGACGATCAGCCGCACGGCGACGGACTGCACGCGCCCTGCGGAGAGCGAGGGTTTGACCTTCTTCCAGAGCACGGGCGAGAGTTCGAATCCGACCAGACGGTCGAGGATGCGGCGGGCCTGCTGGGCGTTTACGAGGTCCATGTTGACGGTCCGGGGTTTCTCGATGGCTTCGAGGATGGCCCGTTTGGTGATTTCGTGGAATACGATCCGTTTGGTCTGTTCGACGGGGAGCCCCAACACTTCGGTGAGGTGCCAAGCGATGGCCTCTCCTTCGCGGTCTTCATCGGATGCGAGCCATACGGTTTTCGATTTGGCGAGTTTGGCGAGTTCGTCGACGACCTTTTTCTTGTCCGCGGGGATTTCGTAAACGGGTTTGAATCCCTGTTCGATATTGATTCCGAGGTCCTTTTTTGCCAGGTCACGGATGTGTCCGAAGCTGGATTTCACGACGAAATCCTTTCCGAGAAACTTCTCGATGGTTTTGGCTTTTGCCGGGGACTCGACGATAACTAAGTTGTCCTGCATTTGTCTTTGATGTCTTGAAATGCGAAAACCTAAGCATTACACTTAGGTTCCGCCAAACGTTTTTTTCGAGGGTTTACTTGATGAGGTTGTATGCCAGGTCGAAACGGATCGGGCATTCGGGGGCAGCATCGTCGGTTGCAGCGCCCTGGAAGACCCCGAACGAGTTGGTGTAGAGGCTGTATGCTTCGGGCCCGATGTATACCTTCCGGTAACTGATTCCGTTCCAGTCGATGGCCTTTTCCCAGGCGTCGTACCGTTCGTCGAAGGAGTCGGTGTCGGCCGGATCGGGATACTCCGCGCCTGCAGCCTTTTTGGCCTTGATGTAGTTGTTCCAGAGCTGCTGGAGGTATCCCGTGATGTTGATGACATAGCATCCGCGGCTTCGGTTGACATATCCTCCGTATGCGAGGGTTGTGCTGTAGTTCTGCTCGTAGGTATAGGCGTAGTCGGAGACGGGATTCAGGGTTTTGTAGTTGGTGTAGAGTCCCAGCCGGCTCGGTGCGGCATTCATCTCTTCGATGAGCTGCACGATCGATGAGCCTGTGGGGTCGAGATTCTCCCAGTCGTAGCTGCTTCCGGAGAAGTAGACCGACATGCGGGCCTGGCTGAAGGCGAGGGTTTGGAAATTCTTCCCGTCCTTGGCATTCTCTTCGGCGATTTTCTCTTCGAGGGTAGCGAAGAATCCGGGGGTGAAGGTCATCTCGGTGATGGCGCCTCCGAGCCCTTCGACGCGGAGCTGCGTGACGGGCTTTCGGTTATCCACCTTGTCGGCTTCGGGCTCCTGGGCATCGGTTTCGGCGTTGAAGGCGAGTTCCGCAACGGATATTTTCGAGTAGTCGTGCTGGATGGTGTTCACCGAGACATTGCCGTGTTTGGCATAGGAGTCATAGAAGTAGAGGACCATTCCGATGGTATCCTTGATAAGCGAGGGGTCGCTTTCGACGCGGTTCCGGCCGTAGATCGAGAGTCCCGAAGCATCGAGCGACGTGGCGTAGATCGTTCCCGCATTGGATCCCTCCTTGTTGAGGGGATAGTCGGGATCGGGGGCGATGTAGAGTCCCGGGAAGGCATCGAGGAATGTTTCCAGGTTGTCGGTCTCGTAGATCGAATAGTCATCCTTGTGTTCACCGTCCTGAAGCATCAGCCGCATGATGTATTTTTTTCCGGCTTCGGTGGGTGTCATGGTGACGGCGGTAGTCGTCGAGGGGTATTTTCCTTCGCCACCGAGGGTGAAACGGAAAAGGGGTTCTTCATCCGTATTTACGGTCTGCTTGTCCGGTCGGAATCCGAGATAGAAGGTCGTATCGCTGCTTTCGCGCTGGGTGATGTAGTCGTTGCTGAGGATTTCGTAAACGGCGAAGTGCTGTTCGGTGAGGGTATCCGGGCCGAAAGCGGTGATGCTGAGGAGGATCTGAGCGGAGTCGAAGATGGGCATGTATCCGAAGTAGTCTTCGGGCACGGAGTAGTAGCTGACCATCTGCGAGAGGAATCCGGCCTTTCGTTCTCCGAGGGTATCGTTCACTTGCGCTCCGAAATAGCCGTATGAAATATTGGAGCTGACGATCGAATCGGTTTTGAAGAGTCTGGTTTCGACGTATTTTTTGGGGTTGAGGCCGTCGATTGTGATGAATCCGGCTCTCATTTGCTGGTTGTCGGGGATCAGGTTTCCACCGAGCGTATCATCTACCTTGGTACAACTTCCGAGGGCCAGCACGGCGAGTACGGCACCGATCAGGTTCCGGATTGCGGGGAGGCAGAAGTTACTGAATCGCTTCATAGAATCGGTTGTAATTATCGAAAAAGTCGTCGGCTTCCGGGTTTTGGTATTCGAGGATAGGTTTTCCGGATTTCCGGGCCCACTCGATGACCTTAAGGTCGACATCCTGGGATGCGGCGACCAGACCGTCGGCATAATGCATAACGAATCGACAGAGATTTTCGTATGAAGGGAGGTCGAGTAAGTCGAGATTTTTGTCTTTGACGCCCTCTCCTGCGATTTTGTCGCGGAAACCGGGATCGAGCGGTTCTGGGAAAGCCTCGTTGTATAGCGAGACGACGACCTTGACATCCCGGAAGATGGGGTCGTCGGCGAAAACCCGTTTGAGGTATACGGGTACGACGGCCGAGAACCACCCGTGGCAATGGACGATGGAGGGTGTCCAGCGGAGTTTCTTGACGGTTTCGAGGACACCTCGTGCGAAGAAGATGGCGCGTTCGTCGTTGTCGGGGAAGTATTTTTGGTCGGGGTCCGTCAGGACGGCCTTTCTGGAAAAGTAGTCGTCGTTGTCGATGAAGTAGATCTGTACGCGGGCGGCGGGGATCGACGCGACCTTGATGATGAGTTGGTGGTCGTTGTCGTCGATGATGAGGTTCATGCCGGAGAGTCTGATGACCTCGTGCAATTGGTGTCTGCGTTCATTGATGCAGCCGTATCGGGGCATGAATGTTCTGATTTCGTTTCCCCGTTCCTGCATCGCCTGAGTCAGGGAGCGGCATAGCCGCGACTCTTCCGTTTCGGGAAGATAGGGTGTTATTTCCTGACACACGTACAGAATTTTGTTAGCCATTTTTCTGGGGGTTTCTCCGTGCAAAGATACGAAAAAAAATTAAAGAATCAGCATAGCGTCGCCGTAAGTGCCGAAGCGGTATCCCTGCTCCCGGGCGACCTTGTAAGCGTTCATGACGGTTTCGTAGCCGCCGAAAGCGGCGACCATCATCAGTTGCGTGGAGTATGGGAGGTGGAAGTTGGTGACCATGGCGTTTGCGACGGTGAAGTCGTATGGCGCGAATATGAACTTGTTTGTCCAGCCCTCCATGGGTTTGATCATGCCGTTTGTGGATACGGCGGTTTCGAGTGTTCTCATGACGGTTGTTCCGATTGCGACGACCTGATGTCCCTGTTCCTTGGCGGAGTTTACGGCTGCGGCGGCCTCTTCGGTCACGAAGAACTGTTCGGAATCCATCTTGTGTTTGGAGAGGTCCTCGACGTCGACGGTTCGGAAGTTTCCGAGTCCGACGTGCAGGGTGACGAATGCGCTGTCGATGCCCTTGATTTCCATTCGTTTCATGAGGTGTTTCGAGAAGTGCATTCCTGCGGTAGGAGCGGCGACGGCACCTTCGTGCCGGGCGAAGATGGTCTGGTATCGTTCGGCATCTTCGGGTTCGACCTTTTCGCGGACCCATTTTGGGAGCGGGGTTTCGCCGAGGGAGAACAGGGCCTGTTTGAACTCCTCGTAGGAACCGTCGAAGAGGAACCGGAGGGTTCGTCCGCGGGAGGTTGTGTTGTCGATTACCTCGGCGACGAGCAGGTCGTCGTCACCGAAGTAGAGTTTGTTTCCGATCCGGATTTTCCGTGCGGGGTCTACGAGTACGTCCCAGAGCCGGAGTTCGCGGTTGAGTTCTCGGAGGAGGAATATTTCGATTTCGGCACCGGTTTTCTCCTTGTTTCCGTAGAGTCGTGCGGGGAAGACCTTTGTATCGTTGAAAACGAAGAGGTCTTTTTCGTCGAAGTATTCGATGATGTCCTTGAAAATGCGGTGTTCGATGGATCCTTTTGCGCGGTTGATGACCATCAGGCGGGATTCGTCCCGGTTTTCGGCGGGATATTTGGCCAGCATTTCGGGGGCAAAATCGTACCCGTATTGCGATAACTTCATAGGTGCAACGCTTTTTTAACGTTCAGAAAATAAGACAAAGTATTTTCTATACGTAAAAAGTGTCATTTTGTTTCAAGATTTTGCAAATTTTCCAGGAAATCGTCGAGATTCCAGGCATTTTCGAGGGTAAAGCCGCCGCTTCGGGTTCTGCGGAGACCGGTCAGATGGGCCCCGCTGTGGAGTGCGACTCCGATTTCGTGAGCGAGGGAGCGGATGTAGGTTCCCTTGCTGCATCGGACGCGGATCTTCAGCCGGGGGAGTTCGCAATCGAGGATCTCCATCTCATAGATATGGATAAGGGCCTGCCGGACGGCGACCTCTTCCCCGGCCCGGGCGAGATCGTAGGCGCGCGTTCCCTCGATTTTCTTGGCGGAGTAGACGGGCGGGGTCTGGAGCCGTTCGCCGGTCAGGTCCGTCAGGGCCTGTTCCACGGCCTCGCGGGTGACATGCTCCCAGGGATAGGTTTGGTCGATTTCGTGTTCGAGGTCGTAACTGGGGGTCGTAGCTCCGAGCATGATGTCGGCGATGTACTCCTTCTCCTCGGCCTGGAGGGCGTCGACCATTTTTGTGGCGCGTCCGATGCAGACGAGCAGGATGCCCGTAGCCAGGGGGTCGAGGGTTCCGGCGTGTCCGACCTTGATGCGTCTGTACCCGAGTTTGCGGAGCGAGAACTTGATCTTGCGCACGACATCGGTGGAGGTCCACCTGAGGGGTTTGTCCAGGACGGCGATGTACCCCTCCTCGAAATTGATACCGCGGAGTTCCTTGTCTTCGCTCATCAGAAGAGGTAGCTTGCGATGGATACGATTCCGGCCAGCGCGCAGTATGCGGCGAACCAGATGAGCTTTCCGCGTTTGACGACTTCGAGCATGAACTTGCAGGCCAGACAACCGGTGATGAACGATGCGGCGAATCCGGCGATCAGGGGTACGGCCTCGACTCCGGCCGTGAGGTCACCCTTCACGGCTTCGAGGAGTGTTTCGCCGAGAATGGGGGCCAGGACCATGAGGAAGGAGAACTGGGCGACGGCGGCCTTTTTGTTTCCGAGGAGGAGTCCCGTTGCGATGGTCGAGCCGGACCGGGAGAGTCCGGGCATGGCGGCGCAGGCCTGTGCCAGTCCGATGATGAAGGCGTCGCGGTAGGAGATGTTCTCCTTCTGTCGGGGTTTTGCGTAGTAGGCGAATGCGAGCAGGGCCGCAGTCAGGAGGAGCATGGCGCCGACGACCACGAGGATGTAGGGCGCGTCGAGCAGGGCGTTGATCTGGTCCTTGAGCAGGAGGCCGACGATTCCGATGGGGATCATCGAGACGACGATTTTGAGGATGTATGCCTGCTCTTCGTTGAAGTGTCTGGAGAAGAGTCCCTTGAGGAGTTTCCGGATTTCGCTCCAGAGCACGACGATGGTGCTCAGGACGGTTGCGGCATGGAGTGCGACATCGAATGTGAGGTTCTCATCGAGCTGTACGCCGAGGAGTTCTTTGGCGATCTGGAGGTGTCCGCTGCTCGATACGGGGAGGAATTCGGTGATTCCCTGCACGATGCCGAGCAGGATGGCCTGTAATGTATCCATATTCGTAGAAGTTCGGGAAAGGGGTGATTATGTATTTTGAATTATTTGTAACGTTTCATGACGGCGTATATTTCGAAAGCGAAACCGCCGATCACGAGGATGGGAGCGAGCGTGATTCTTCGCCAGGAGAACATGGCGTAGTTGAATTCGTCGGGGGAGTCGCTGCCGCCTCCGGCCATAAGGATGAATCCGAGGAGGATGACGGCGAACCCGATTGCCAGGAGGATGTAGTTTTTGCGCGAGAGCGGCATCCTGGGGTTTTCGGGCTGGTCGGTTTTCTGGGGCTGCTTTTTTTCCATTTAATAGAGGTATATCTTGTTAGACTTCATGTTTACGAATTTGTTGAGGGCGGCGAAGGTGAAGAGTCCGGATATGACGACGCCGACGACGATCATTGCGCCGAGGATGACGGTGATTTTGCGGATTTCGGCGAAGGTCATCAGTTCCGGGACGGCTTCGTTGAGTCCGTAAACGGCCAGGCAGAATAGCATGGCGGCGGCGACTCCTGCGATGATTCCCTGGGTGATGCTGCTTCCGAGGAAGGGTTTCATGATGAACCACTTGGTAGCACCGACGAGCTTCATGGTGTTGATCAGGTAGCGTTTGGAGAAGATGGCCAGTCGGATGGTGTTGCTCAGCAGGATGAGCGAGATGACGAGCAGGGCGCCGCCGAAGAGGATCAGCACGAGGCGGATCTTGTTCACCGTAGCGTGCAGGCGCTGCGCCATTCGGGCGGGGTATGAGACGTGTTCGACGCCTGGGATTCGCTCCACGGCGGCGATGAAATCGTCGAGGAGTTCCTGATCTTCGGAGGCGGCGGTCAGGGTGAGTTCGAAGGAGTCGAGCAGGGGGTTCTCGTGGAGCACCTCTTCGAATTCGGCGCCGAACATTTTGCGGAATTCTTCATCTTCGGCCTTTTCGGTTCGGGACGAGAAGCGGATCGAGGAGACGATGATCTCTTCGGCGAGTTGTTTTTCGATTTCGGCGCGCCGGTTGTCTGAGATTTCGCTGTTCAGCTCGACGGTGACGGCGATGCTCTCCTGGAGTGTTTTGGCGACCTTCAGCGCGGCGGTCATCAGGTATCCGACCGATCCGAGGAGGAACAGGACGAGGGTGATGCTGACGGTCGATACGATGTATGAGTTGCGGACTTTCCGCTTGAGACGTTTGTCATCCTTCATGGCATGATGTTTTTTTCTTGCGCAGGGTGAAGAGGATTGCGGCCAGGGTTCCGAGGAGGATCAGCGCGGAGCAGACTCCGGTGACGGTTTCGACGGCCGACCATCCGGGGGCCCGGAACCTCCATTCGACGACGTGCTCTCCGGCGGGGAGTTCCATGGCGCGCAGCACATAGTCGGCACGGAAATAGGGGGCCTCTTTGCCGTCGACGTATGCGGTCCAGCCCTTGTCGTAGAAGATTTCGGAGAAGACGGCCACGGCCTCTTCGGGGGCGGTGTATTCGTACCGGAGGTAGTTGGGCCGATACTTCGTGAGTTCGATGCGGGCCGGGTCGCAGATGTCGCGGGATATCGGATTCAGGGTGCTCTTTTCGGCCCGGTCAGCGGCCACGACGGCCGTTGTGCGGAGGTTGACCTGTCCGAGGCGTTCGATCTCCTCGCGCGGGGAAGCGGCCCCGGCGAGCGAATCGACAAACCAGGCGGCGCCGAACGCCGTTGTGCGGTGCTGAGCCTGAGGTTGTCCGTCCTCTCCGGCGACGATTACGTAGCGGGTGTTGAGCATGTCGAGGACGGCGGGGTTCAGGTCGTTCAGATAGCGGTCGATGAGGTCCTGATACCGGGCGAGTTTGGCTCCGTGATAACCGCCGACGGAGCGGTGGAAATAGGAGGTTGTGGCGTCGTTGAATGGGCTGACGGTGAGGTTGAGCACGCGATATCCGGGCTCCTTGTCTTCGAGGATGGCGAGGTCGGCGGCCGAGGGTGTGACCTGCGTGCGGCGTGGGGACACGAAATTTTCGGCGGAGAGGAACCTCCGGTCCACGGGTACGAGGTCCAGGATCATGACGGCGGCGATTGCGGCGACGGCGACGGCTCGTCCGATTTTGCGGAGTCCCCACAGGAGGACCAGCGCCGCGGCGAGGAGAATCATGAGGAGCGATCGCCAGGCATCGGCCTGCATCATGTCGCAGCGGTCTGCGGCGACGGCCTGTGCCACGGCTTCGCCCCACTCGACATCCATGCCGCGGTCGATGTAGGATTGGAGGCCGTTTGCGGCGAAGAGCTGCCGGAAGGTTTCGGTCATTTGTTCGGCGCTTGCTGCGCGGCCGAAGTCGAAGAGTGCGCCTCCGGCCACGGCGAACAGCAGGCAGAGCCCTCCGGTAATACCGGCGGCCCAGGCGGCCCCTTTCCAGAGCCGTTCGCGGGGTATTCCCTCTTTCCAGAGCCGCACGAGGGCGAATGCGCCGAGCAGGGGCACGGCCCACTGTACGACGACGAGGGTCATCGAGACGGTTCGGAACTTGTTGTATCCGGGCAGGATCCGGAATGCCAGTTCGGTGAATCCCATGAAGTTGCGACCCCAGGCGAGGAGCACCGTCAGCACGCAGACGGCGATGATCCACCACTTGTTTCGGCCCTGTGCCCAGATGGCGCCGAGCAGGGCGAGGAAGATAGCTGCGGCGCCGAGATAGGTCGGGCCTCCGGTATAGGGTTGGGTGCCCCAGTAGGCGGGCAGTTGTTGGGCCCAGCTTCCGAGCGACGGGGCTCCGAGTTGGCGTCCGATATCGGTGAGTTCTGCTGCGGTCTGGCCGTCGGCGGGGAGTCCGGTTGCGGAGTCGCGCCCCATGAAGTCGGGGATCAGGAGGTTGAAGGTTTCGGTCCTGCCGTAGCTCCAGGTCGTTGCATAGTCGAGGTCGAGTCCCTGTTTTTGACCGTCTTCGGGGGTTTCGGCCGCGAGTTCCGAACCGCCCCGGATGGTCTCGGGGGAGTGCTGTGCGGTGTACCAGAGGGGTGCGAAGTTGGATCCCACGGCGAGAATCCCGGCTGCGGCGAGGGCTGCGGTGCGTCGGGCGAACTCCTTGATCCGTTTTTCGCGGATTGCGAAAACGGCCTCGCTGACCCAGAGTGCGGCCATGGCGAGGAGGAAGTAGTAGGTGATCTGCGGATGGTTTGCTCCGATTTCGAGGGATGTGGCGAGAGCCGTGAGGGCCATTCCGGCCCAGACGTTTCGGCGGAGGGTCATCCACGCGCCGCCCATCATGAGGGGGGCGTAGACCAGGGCCCACATTTTGGTGATGTGTCCGGCTGCGATGATCAGCAGGAAGTAGGTGGAGAATCCGTATGCGAGCGCCGGGATGATGCCGACCCATGGGTTTACCTTGCCGATGAGGAGCATGATCCAGAATGCGAGCATGGCGAAAAAGAGGAATGCGGCGGGAGTGTCGATCCAGGTTACGATCTTTCCGACGTAGTTTTTCACGAACATCGCGGGATATGCGATATTGATCAGGTAGGCAGGCATTCCGCCGAACATTCGTCCGGTCCATTGCGGATCATCGCCGGACTGTTCTCTTGTTTCGTAGATGTCGCTGGACATTCCGCGGTACTGGATGACGTCGTGCTGCGGGAGCACTTCGCCGCGGAACTGGGGTGCGAAATAGACGGCCGCCGCGATGAAGAATACCGCGATAGCGACGAGGGCGGGGGCTGTTTTCGCAAGGGTTGCTTTGAGAAAATCCATTTTACCTGCTCTTTACCGAAGGCCAAAGGTACGAAAAAAGCGGGATAGTCCGTGCCTTGAAAGGGAAAAATGACTATCTTTGCGATTATGATTACACTTGAAGAGATTCGCAAGCCCGTCACAGCGGAGTTGTCAGCATTCGACGAGTTCGTCGATCGCCAGTTTACGGCGGAGGGAGAGTTGTTGTCCGACATGTTGCGTTATGCGCTGTCGTCGCGCGGGAAAGGGATCCGTCCGACGCTGGTGATGCTTTCCGCGGCGATGAATGCCTCGGTGAAGGGGGCCTCGACGGGACGTCGTGCGTGTTTGGCTGCGATGCTGGTTGAGATGATCCACGTCGCGTCGCTGATCCACGACGATGTGATCGACGAAGCCGATACGCGGCGGGGCCGGGCCTCGGTAAATGCGCGGTGGCAGTCGCACAAGGCGGTGATCCTGGGGGACTACATTCTGGCCCGGAACATGAATATCGGGCTTCAGAGCGGCCAGTTCGACCTGGTGACGCACATTTGCGGATCGATGGCTGCACTGTGTGAGGGAGAGGTTTTGCAGGACGAATGTGCTGCCAACCGGACGATGACACGTCAATCCTACCTCGATATCATCTACAAGAAGACGGCGTGCCTGCTGGGTGTGAGTGCTTCGGCTGGGGCTTTGGCCGTTGGTGCGACGCGCGACAAGGTGACGGCGATGCGCCGTTTCGGCGAGGCCGTAGGGATGGCGTTCCAGATCCGGGACGACATCCTGGACTACACGCCGACGGCCCAGACCGGGAAACCGGCGTGCAACGATCTTCGGGAGGGCAAGATCACGCTGCCGCTGCTGCATGTTCTGGAGTGTCTTCCGGAGCGTCGTCGGAACGAACTGGTCGAGCGCCTTTCGCACTGCCACGAAGATGAATCGGCCGTGGAGTACCTTCGCTCGACGGTTGAGGCGGAGGGAGGTCTGACGTATGCCGGGGAGGTGATGCAGGGCTATATAGCCCGAGCCGCAGAGATGCTTTCGGACTACGAGGATTCGGAGTACCGTTCGGCGCTGGTGAACCTGTGCGCGTATATCGCGGAGAGGGACCGATAACTCGAACTCATTAACCTAATATTTATAACTAATGGAACAAACGCAAAAGAAAAACTACACGCTGCCCATCATCATGATGTTCGCGCTGTTTGCGATGATCTCGTTCGTGACGGGCCTTACGAACCCGCTGGGCGTAATCGTGAAGAACCAGTTCTCGGTGGCGAACTGGATGTCTCAGCTGGGCAATGCCGCCAACTTCATCGCCTATGCCTTCATGGGGCTTCCCGCGGGTCTGATGCTGAAACGCATCGGCTACAAGAAGACGGCGCTGGTCGCTATCGCCGTAGGCTTTATCGGTGTCGGTATCCAGTTCCTGGCCGGCGAGGCGGGGAGTTTCGGGATCTATCTTGCCGGAGCCTTCATTTCGGGTTTCTCGATGTGTATGCTGAATACGGTTGTGAACCCGATGCTGAATACGCTGGGCGGCGGCGGCAAGAAGGGTAACCAGCTGATCCAGTTCGGCGGATCGCTGAACTCGATTGCTGCGACGATCGTTCCGATTCTGGTTGGCTACCTGATGGGTAATGCGGCCAATGCGACGATCAGCGACGCTGCTCCTGCGCTTTTCATCGCCATGGGTATCTTTGCGCTGGTCTTTGTGGTGATGCTGGCCGTCAACATTCCCGAGCCGTATGCGATCCAGGAGGCCAAGTCGGAGAAGAAGGACAAGTACAGCGCGCTGTCGTTCCGCCACTTCGTGCTGGGTACGGTGGCGATCTTCATCTATGTGGGTGTCGAGGTCGGTATTCCGAACTTCATGAACCTGTTTCTGACGGCGGCTCCGGATGCCGCAACGAGCGGTATGGGTATGGCTGCCGCTGCCGCCGGCTCGCTGGTCGGGACCTACTGGTTCCTGATGATGTGCGGGCGTCTGATCGGCGGAATGATCGGCGCGAAGGTTTCGAGCCGGGTTCAGCTGTCCGTTGTCTGCGTAGCCGCAATCATCTTCATTCTGTTGGGTATTTTTGCTCCGACGACGATTACGGGCCGTATGCCGGTCTTCACGGGAACGGGCTTTGCAATGATCGAGGTTCCGATCGGCATCATGTTCATCACGCTGTGCGGACTCTGCACGTCGGTGATGTGGGGCAGCATCTTCAACCTGGCGGTCGAGGGTATCGGGAAATACACCTCGATGGGTTCGGGTATCTTCATGATGATGGTTTGCGGCGGCGGTATTCTTCCGCTGATCCAGGGTTATGTAGCCGACGTATCGAATTATCTGACCAGTTACTGGGTGATCATTGCCGGTTTGGCGTATATGCTTTACTATGCGGTGATCGGTTCGAAGAACGTGAACAAGGATATTCCGGTGGATTAGTTTTCCGGTTTGATTCCGAGATGTGCGGGGCGGGGACTTGGGGTCTCCGCCCCGTTTTTTTCGGGAGAGGGGAGTAGAGGGGGGGGAGGGGTCAGCCCGGATGGGGCTATTGCCCGGACGGAGAGACCGGCGTGTCGGTCTGCGGTTCCGGCTGGAGAGGGGGATCGGAATGTCAGTCCGCATTTTCGTCCGGAGAGGAGTGGGGAGGCATGGTTGCATGAAAAAAGGATGCCACCCAAAGTGGCATCCTTTTTTCTTCGACACGCGGGGGATTATTTCTCCTCCGAACGGGTCATACGCTTCTCCTTGATGCGGGCCTTCTTACCGGTCAGGTCGCGGAGGTAGTAGATGCGGGCGCGGCGAACGACACCGATCTTGTTGACCTCGATCTTGTCGATGTGGGGGGAGTAGAGGGGGAAGATACGCTCTACGCCTACGCCGTTGGAGACCTTGCGGATGGTGAACATCTTGGTCTTTCCCGAGCCCTTGATCTGGATTACGACACCGCGGAAGCTCTGTACGCGCTCCTTGTTACCCTCGATGATTCGGTAGGATACGGTGATGGTGTCACCGGCCTTGAACGACGGAACATCGGCATCCGTCTTGGGCCACATCTGCTCGTTTACGAGCTTGATGATTGCGTCTTTGTTCATTGTTGCAACAAATTTTTGTGTTTCGCACTCGACATTCCCGCTGCAGTCGGACTACCATACCGGACTTTTTTCCGATAATCCTGCGAATCGGGGACCTTTGCGTCGGAGTTCGGCTTTTCTGCCTTTCCCTTTCGGAGTTTGGCTTCCGCCCGCTCCTGCCGGAGTTCGGTTTTCCTCCTCTTCGGAGTTTGCCCTCCCGCCCGTCGGAGTTCGGCTTTCACCCCCCCCCTGCTGTGCCCCCCCCCGCGTTTGCCGTACCGCCCAATGAAAGAGGTCGATATACGCCCTGATGGGGAGTGCAAAGATAAAGAGAAAAAACGATATGATGCAAATTATGCGTGAAAAAAGAGAGATTTATTCGTACCTTTGCTCGCGTTGTGCACTGCGGAACGCCCTTCGGGATGCCCGAAGGAGCCTCCGATTCCGCCCCGAAGCGCACTTCGCCGAAAAACCGAAACGATGAAGAACGAACGATTGATATTGGTGACGAACGACGACGGCTACGCCTCGAAAGGTTTTGCCGCCGCCATTGAAGTAGCCCGGCGCTTCGGCCGGGTTGTCGGTGTGGCTCCGGAGACGCCTCAGAGCGGCATGAGCCAGGCCATTACGATGTATAACCCGCTCTATTTGCGGAAGGTCCGCGAGGAGGAAGGGGTCGATGTCTACTCCTTTTCGGGGACGCCTGTGGACTGCGTGAAGATGGCTTTCGACTACCTGTTGCGCGAGGAGCGTGTCGACCTGATGATTTCGGGGATCAACCACGGCTCGAATTCGGCGGTGAACATCCTCTATTCGGGGACGATGGGTGCGGCGATCGAGGGGAGTTTCTACGGCTGCCCGGCGGTGGGCCTGTCGCTGGACGACCACGGTGCGGATGCGGACTTCGATGCCGCGCAGCTCTACGGGACGCGGATCATCGAGAGGCTGCTCTCGGGACCGGTCGAGTTGCCGCTGTGTCTGAACGTAAATGTCCCCGTGGGTCGTCCCGAAGAGCTGCGGGGCATCCGTCTGTGCCGCCAGAACCGTGGATTCTGGCGGGAGGAGTTCTACCGTCACGAGGATCCGCGTGGGCGGGAGTACTTCTGGCTTACGGGAGCGTTTGTCAACGAGGAGCCCGATGCGGATGATACGGACGAATGGGCGCTTCGGAACGGATATGTGGCTGTGGTTCCTGTTCAGACCGATCTGACGGACTACGGCCAGCTGCGGAATCTGTGCCGGTTCTTTCCTTCGGCGATCGATTCGGACCCTGCTTCCCGAAAATAGCTGCGGAAAAGTGCGGTTGATTGGCATCCGTTTCGTATCTTTGTAGAAAATACCCCGCTATGCTGATCAAGATCCTGTTAGTCATTTCGATCGTTGTCCAGTGCGTGGCCACGGGCTATGCGCTTCGCCTGGTCCGCACCACGAAGTACAATTCGGTGTGGATTCTCTTCATTGTGGGTTTTTCGCTGCTTTCGGTGGAGCGTCTGATCCAGTTGCTTCTGGAATCGGGCGTACAGGTTATTTCGCGGTGGTGGTTTGCCTACCTGGGGATCGTGATATCGGTCTGCCTGTCGATCGGGGTGATGTACGCGCACAAGCTCTTCAAGTATATCGACCGTCTGAACCGGCAGCGTTCGCTGCTGAACAAACGGATCCTCACGGCGGTGCTGCGCACGGAGGAGAAGGCGCGTTCGCGCTTTTCGAAGGAGCTTCACGACGGTCTGGGACCGTTGTTGTCGTCTGCGAAGATGTCGCTGACGGCGCTTTCGCGCGAGGAGCACAATGCCGAGCAGCAGGAGATCATCGCCAATACGACCTACGTGATCGACGAGGCGATCCGTTCCTTGCGGGAGATTTCGAACAACCTTTCGCCGCATGTGCTGAACGACTTCGGGCTTGCGCGGGGCGTTCAGAACTTCATCGACAAGAGTGCGGCGATGCACGACGTGAAGATCCGCTTCACGACGAACCTGCGCGGGGAGCGCTACGATACGGACATCGAGGTGATCCTCTACCGGGTGATCTGCGAGCTGATCAACAACTCGCTCAAGCACGCGGCCTGCACGGAGGTGAACCTGTCGCTGTCTCAGAACGGCCCGGAGCTGGCGCTGGACTACTCGGACAACGGCCGGGGCTTCAATCCGCAGGCGATGATGGATTGCGGGATGGGTCTTTCGAACATCGCTTCGCGGATCAATTCGCTGGGCGGGACGTTCGACATCACCTCGTCGAAGGGCAAGGGGATGCGGGCTGCGATCCGCGTGAACACACAGCAGGATCCGTCTCCTGTGAAGCAGAACCGCAAACGCCGCCGCTGATATGGAACGCCGGATCATCCTTGTTGACGACCATTCGCTCTTCCGCAACGGCCTGCGGGGATTGCTGGAGCATTGCGGGGATTGCCGTGTCGTCGGCGAGGCGGGGAGCGGCGAGGAGTTTCTGGGAATGCTGGATGCCGTGGAGGCGGACATCGTCTTCATGGATTTCGCCATGCCGGGGCTCGACGGCGCACAGACCACGGAACGGGCTTTGGCCCGGCGTCCGGAGCTGCGGATCATCACGCTGTCGATGTTTGGCGACGAGAGCTACTATTCGCGGATGGTGGAGGCCGGGGCGAAAGGTTTCCTGCTGAAGGATTCGGATATCGGGGACGTGCTGGAGGCGATCGATACGGTGATGGCGGGCGGGAGTTACTTTTCGCCGCAGCTGCTCACGTCGCTGACGGGTCGGATGCGCACCCGCGAGGATGTTCCGGACGAACCGCTTTCGTCGCGGGAGCGGGAGATTCTGGTTGCCGTTTGCCAGGGTTTGTCGAATCAGGAGATTGCCGATTCGCTCTTCATCTCGAAGCGGACGGTGGACAAGCACCGTGCGAATATCCTTGAAAAGACGGGTTGCAAGAATACGGCCTCGCTGGTGGTCTATGCGATCCGCCACGGTATCGTGGAGCTCTGATCCGCCTGCGGCTTACCCATCCATTTCCTCACCCCCCCCCAGATTTCCCATTCTCTATTTTTCCTTTTCCCCTTTCTGCTCTCTTTTTCCCTTTCCCCTTTTTCCTTTTCCTCCTCCCCTTTCTGCTCTCTTTTTTTCGGGCTACAGCAGGGGTGAGAATACGCGCATAAGGGATTCCGCCCATCGTCTCGGCCGGGGGCGGTTGAACCATTCGGCGGGAGTCAGGGGGTGGGACTGGGCGGTATCGTCGGTGAATATGCGAGACATTTGCGCATTGAAATCGGCGTCGTAGACGAAGGCATTGACCTCGAAATTGTGTTCGAAACTGCGGAAATCCATGTTTGCGGAACCGATAACGGTCAGTTCGTCATCGACGATCAGGAGTTTGGCATGGAGGAATCCGGGTTTGTAGAATAGGATTTTGGCTCCGGCTTTCATCATGTCGTCGAGGTAGGAGTGCGATGCGAGGTCTACGACGCGCGAATCGGAGCGTGCGGGGAGCATGATTCTCACGTCGATTCCGGCGAGTGCGGCGGCCTGGAGTGCGGAGTTTAGGACGTCGGAGGGGAGGTAGTAGGGGGTTTGTATCCAGACTCGTTTTCTGGCGTTTGCGATGGCGTAGCTGTCACCCTGGAGGAGCGTTCTCCACTTTCCGAAGGGTCCGCTCGGGACGATCTGAAGGATTCCGTCCGTATATCGTTTGGCCATGGGGTAGTATTCGGGCCCCGTGATGCGTTGTTTGGTGGTTGCGGACCAGTCGCTGAGGAATGATGCCTGAAGTCCGGCGACTCCGTTTCCTTCGATTCGGAAGTGGGAGTCTCTCCAGGTTCCCCATCCGGGGCCGTGGACATATCGGTCGGCGATGTTCATTCCGCCGATGAATCCCACCCGACCGTCGATAACGGCGATTTTTCGGTGGTTTCGGTAATTGATTTTGCTGGTGAAGCGAGGAAAACGGACGTGGAGGAAGGCGTGGACTTCGATACCTTCGTTTCTCATGGAGTTGAAGAATGCCTTTTTGACTCCGCTGCATCCGACATCGTCGTAGAGGATCCGGATCTGTACGCCTGCCCGGGCCTTTTCGACGAGGGCATCGCGCAGCCGTTTTCCGGTATCATCGTCGCAGAAGATGTAGTATTGGAGGTGTATATGGTGTTGTGCGAGTTTGATTTCATCGAGCAGGGCCTCCATTTTGGCAGCTCCGTCGATATAGGGGGTAATGCGGCTGCCGTACAGGGGTACGGCGTGGATTGTATTTTTGAGGAGTTTGGCGAGGGGTTTCCAGGTTTCTGGGATTTCGGGGTGTCCGGACTCGTCGGATTCGGCGAGGTGCATGGTGATTCGTTTCCGGGTTCTTCGGGATATGATCCGTTGTTTGGAGAGGTTTTGCCCGAAGAAGAAGTAGAAGACGAGTCCGACCACGGGTGCGAAGATGAGCACGATGATCCAGGGGAGGGTCTTCAGCGGGTTCCGGTTTTCGGTAATGATGACCAGGATGACGCTGAGGATCGTCACCGAGTAGAGTGCGATGAAGATGTATGTCAGAATTTGCTGCATACGGTGTTACGGCTGTCGTTTTTATCGGCTGTTTTTCGGGGCAGGATCCGTTTCTGTTTCTTGCGGCCGACTTTTTCAGCTTCTCTCAGCCTTTTATCTCTCTGCCTCTCTGCCTCTCTGCCTGCCGGTCTCTGTCTTCCCCCCCCCTCTCTCTTTTCTTGCCCTCTCTCATCCCTCTCGGCTCTCTTGCTCCTCTTACTCCTCTCACTCCTCTCTCTTTTCTCACCCCTTTCTTGTCCCTCTCATCTCTCCCGGCTTTCCCGGCTCTTTCGTCTCTCTCTCATCCCTTTCGTCTCTCTTGCCCCTCTTGCCCCTCTCTCTTCTCTTGCCCTTCTCATCTCTCCCGGCTCTCCCGGCTCTCCCGGCTCTCTCTCATCCCTTTCGGCTCTCTCACCCCCTCTTCTCTTGTCCTTTGCCCCCCCCCGGTTATTTTTGCTGGTCGGGGAAATGGATCGTGTAGAGCAGATGCTCGATGCCCCGGATGTAATTCCGCTTGCGGGGCTTGTTGAGGTCTGGGGCGTAAACATAGCCGTCGAGGGTGAATACGCGGTTGGTTTCGGTATCGACGGTTGTGTAGCTGACGAATGGCCCTCCCATGAAGTCACCCTCCACGTCCCAGAATCCGCGGAGTTCGCACCAGAGCCGACCTTCGAGGCGGAAGAGGCGGTAGTCGGGCTCGAAAGCGTCGGATGTGATCATGTAGGAGCCGTCGGAGGGTCCGGGGATCAGGGCTGCGAATTTGTTCCGGGCCTTGATCAGGGCATCGAGCGTGAGGGACTCGGGCCCTTCATAGGGATAGGAGTAGACGAAAAATCCCTGGCTTGCCGTGGGGTATTCGTATCGTGCCCAGAGGAAATCGTCGGTCTGTTTGGCGAGGACGTACCCTTTGGGGACCTTGATCTCCACGCCGAAGAGTTTCCGGATGGCGGCTTCGATTCCGGGGTTGTTGAACGAGGTGTACGCCTGGACGTCCCGGTCGCGTTCGGCCTGTTCGAGGACGTGGAGCAGGTCGTTTCGGTTTTGGGAGAGGTATTCGACGACGGCCTTGTCATCGGGTCCCTGGAGCGTGACGACGATCTGGGGTTCGGAAGTGACATTGTACTCGACGGCCGCTTCCGCCTGCTGGACCTCGGGATCAACGACGATCTTGAGGATATTGCGATGGTCAGCGATCATGTCCTTGAACCCGCGTTCGGTGACCCGGAGGACATCGAAGAGGGGTTCTTCCTGGTTCAGGTAGGGGACCGGGGCGGTGAAGACGGCGCGCAGGGAGTCTCCGAGTTCACCGTTCCACTCCATCTGCGGGCATACGACGATGAGTTCATAGGGTCGTCCCTGAGCTGATTTTTTCTTGTTGAGGGTATGGAAGGCGTCGCATCCGACAACGGTGGCGGCGATCATCAGGGCGAATATGCCACGGCAAAGCGTTTTCATGGTCATGGAGTAAGAATTGAATATTTACAAATATACAACTATTTTTCCAAAAGGCACGGAAAATGATTATTTTTGCGGAGTATGCGCTTGAAACCACCGAAACTCATCCGGCGTCTGATGCCGGACCTGATCTGGGAGATCGACGACCCGGACGGGGTTTTCCTGACCTTTGACGACGGGCCCACGCCGGGTATTACGGAGTGGATTCTCTCGACGCTGGAGAAGTACGATGCGAAGGCGACGTTCTTCGTGCTGGGGAAGAACGTGGAGATGTACCCGGACCTTTACCGGCGGATCCTGGATGCGGGTCACAAGGTGGGTAACCACACCTATTCGCACCAGAAGGGTTGGGGGATGAGCCTGGAGCGCTATACGGAGGATGTTGATTTCGCGAATGACCTGCTTCATACGGAGTTGTTCCGGCCTCCCTACGCGCAGATCACGCCTGCGCAGGCGCGTTTGCTGGGCCAGCGCTACAAGCTGGTGATGTGGGACATCATCTCCCGGGACTACAACCGCCAGTTGTCACCCCGGACGTGCCTGAAGAACGTGACGAAGTACCTGGCTCCGGGAGCTATTGTCGTATTCCACGACAGCGAGAAGGCTTTCCGGAACATGCGCTACGCGCTTCCCCGGACGTTGGAGAAGATCCGTCAGCTGGGTCTTCGGTGCAAGTCGATCGAGTTGTAGGGCGCGGTTCTGCCGCGGCGAGGCTTTTCCCGGGGTGCGGACGGCGGGGGCCGGGGTTGCGGATGGCGGATCCGGGATTGCAGACAGCGTGGCTGTGGCCGGGGCGCGGACAACGGATCCGGGATTGCAGACAACGGGGCTGTGGCTGGGGCGTGGACAACGGGACAGCGGACGGCCGGGTTGCTGACTGCGGGGATTAGGAAATTCGGGAAGTTTTTGTTACCTTTGCGGCCGCGAAGAACACTTAAAAAAACAGATACTATGGCAACAACCGCAGACATCAAGATCGGCATGTGCATCGAGTTGGACGGGAAGACGTTCCAGATCGTGGATTTCCAGCACGTGAAGCCGGGCAAGGGTCCGGCATTCGTTCGGACGAAACTGAAAAATCTGGAAAACGGCCGTGTGCTGGACAATACGTTCTCGGCGGGCGCGAAGATCGAGCCGGTACGTGTAGAGCGTCGTCCGTACCAGTTCACCTACGAGGATGACCTGGGAATGCACTTCATGCACACGGAGACGTTCGAGGAGATCAACATCGACAAGAATCTGATCAACAACTACGACCTGATGGCGGACGGTCAGATTGTCGAGGTGATGTTCCACACGGAGAAGGAGACGGTTCTTTCGGCGGAGCTTCCCCCGATCGTGGACATGGAGGTAACCTATACGGAGCCGGGCGTGAAGGGAGACACGGCCTCGACGAACTCGCTGAAGCCTGCGACGGTGAATACGGGAGCCACGATCCGCGTGCCGCTGTTCATCAACACGGGCGACAAGATCCGCGTGGACACGCGCACGCGCGAATACTACGAGCGTATCAAGTAGTCCGCGTCCCGCGATATTCCGCAAAAAGGACCCCGAAAGTTCGGGGTCCTTTTTTTGTGCTGCGGTAGCGGATGAGGTTGTCGACTGAGACGACGGGGTAGTCGTGTTGCCGGCTGAATGCCTCGATTTCGGGACGCCGGGCCATTGTGCCGTCAGGACTCATCAACTCGCACAACACGGCACAGGGCTTCACCCCGGCCACCCCTTTTTTTCATTACTCCTCCTGCAACCCCGGGGTCTCGAACTCCTGCATGACGGCCTCCATCTTGCGGCGGATCTCCGCGGTGCAGAGATTTCCGATGCTCCCCTCGTGGGTGTGATGAACCTCGCGCGTGGGGCGGTACTCGCCGCGCTGCACGGCCATGCCGACCTGGCGGTATGCCTCGCGGAAGGGCACACCCTGCAGGACGAGGCGGTTGACATCCTCCACGGTGAAGAGGTAGTCGTACTTGCGGTCGTCGAGAATGTGCTCGTTGACGCGCACGTGGGCCAGCATGAAGTCGCACATGCGGAGCGTGCGGCGGATCTCGGTGAGGGCCGGGAAGAGAATATCCTTCATAAGCTGCAGATCGCGGTGGTAGCCGACCGGGAGGTTGGTGGTCAGCAGGGCGATTTCGTTCGGGACTGCCTGCAGTCGGTTGCAGCGTCCGCGCATGATCTCGAAGACGTCGGGATTCTTCTTGTGGGGCATGATGCTCGACCCGGTCGTCAACTCGTCGGGCAGCGAGATGAACCCGAAGTTCTGGCTCATGAAGAGACAGGCGTCCATGGCCAGCCGCCCGACGGTGGCGGCGACGGCAGCGATGGCGGCCGCAGCGGCCCGTTCGCTCTTCCCGCGGCTCATCTGGGCGGCGACGACATTGTAGTGGAGCGTCTCGAAACCCAGCAGGCGGGTGGTCATCGTGCGGTCGAGGGGGAACGACGAACCGTACCCGGCGGCAGACCCCAGCGGGTTCTGGTTGGCGATGTGCCAGGCTGCGGCGAGGAGGCGCATGTCGTCGACGAGCGTCTCGGCATAGGCCCCGAACCACAGCCCGAACGACGAGGGCATGGCGATCTGGAGGTGGGTGTACCCGGGCATCAGCACCTCTCGGTATCGTTCGCTCAACTCCTGCAGCCGGTCGAACAGGGCCTTGACCTCGGCGGCGACCTGCCGGAGTTCGTCGCGCAGGAAGAGTTTCAGGTCGACCAGCACCTGATCGTTCCGCGAGCGGCCCGAATGGATCTTCTTTCCGGCGTCGCCCAGCCGCCGGGTGAGCATCAACTCGACCTGGGAGTGGACATCCTCGGTATCGGGTTCGATTTCGAAACGCCCGGCCTCGATCTTGGCGGCGATCTCCTGCAGTCCGGCGGTCAGCGTGCGGAGCTCTTCGGCGGTCAGCAGTCCGATTTTTTCGAGCATGGCGATATGGGCCAGCGACCCCTGGACATCGTAGCGGGCGAGCTGCAGGTCCAGGTTGCGGTCGTTGCCGACGGTGTACTCTTCGATCATCTTGTCGGGTTCGAAACCCTTGTCCCAAAGTTTGGTGGTGCTCATGCGTATAGAAGTGCTAACTGTTCGATATACTGTTCATAGATAGCGATTGCCCGGTCGATCTCGTCGAGGCGGATGAACTCGTCGGCGGCATGGGATCGGGCCGATTCGCCGGGTCCCATCTTGAGCGACGGGAAGGACATCAGCGTGCGGTCGGAGGTCGTCGGTGAGACGAAGGTGCTCCGGCCGATGGCCGTGGCGGCGCGGACGAGCGGGTGATCGTCCCCGACGGCTGCGGCGCGGATGCGGGTCGAGCGGGGCACGACTTCGGATTGCAACGCTCCGCGGAGGATCTCGACGACCTCTTCGTTCGAGTAGGAGTCGGTGGTTCGGACATCGACGACGAAACGGCACATGTCGGGCACGACGTTGTGCTGTGTCCCGGCCTCGATCTGCGTCACGGCGATTCCGATGGGCCCCAACAGCGCCGATTCGCGCTCGAAGCGGAACCCGCGCAGCCGGGCGATGTCGTCCGCGGCGATGTAGAGGGCATTGACGCCCTCGTTTCGGGCGGCGTGACCGCTTTTGCCGCGGGCCGTGCAGTCGAGGACGACCAACCCGCGCTCACCGACGGCGGCCTGCATCCCGGTAGGTTCGCCGACGAGCGCCATGTCGATCTTCCCCAATGCGGGCAGCAGCGCCCGCATTCCGTGCTCGCCCATGCACTCCTCCTCGGCCGAGAGGGCGACGACGAGATTGAAGGGGAGTTTGCGGCGGCGGAACGTGAGAAAGGTCTCCGCGAGTGCGACGACCGAAGCCCCGGCATCGTTGCTTCCGAGCCCGTAGAGACACCCCTCCTCGATTGACGGCGTGAACGGATCGCGGGTGTAGGAAGCCGAGGGGCGCACCGTGTCGTGATGGGAGTTCAGCAGCAGGGTCGGCCGCGCGGGATCGAAACCTTCGGCCCGGGCCCAGACGTTGTTGTGCAGCCGTTCGGGGGCGGCCCCACGCTCCGCGAGGAAGGCGAAGAGGAGGTCGCCCGTGCGGGCTTCGTCGCGCGACAGCGATGGCGTTGCGATCAACGCCTGCAACAATGCGACGGCTTCTGCGGTTTTCGGATTCATGCTTTTCGGGGGAAAGGGGTCAAACATCCGGATTTCATCGGGCGGCCCGGGTTTTACTTGCGGATGACGGTTCCGATGCCGTTTCCGAGGTGTTCGGAACTGCGGATTGTAACGCTCCGCACCCCCTGCTCCACGGCTTTCAGGGCGTTTTCGATCTTGGGAATCATCCCCTTGCTGACCGTTCCGTCGGTCTTGAGCGGCGGGTAGCTGTCGGCCGTGATTTCGGGAATCACCGACGCCTCGTCGTCCGGGTCGCGCAGCACTCCGGCCTTTTCGAAGCAGAAGACCAGATCGACCGGTGCGATGGCTGCGGCTCCGAGCGCCACGGCCGACGCAACGCTGTCGGCATTGCAGTTGAGCAGTGTGCCGTGGCCGTCGTGCATGATGGCCGAGAAGACGGGCACCAACCCGCCCTCCAGCAGCCGCGCGAGCAACTCCGCATCGACGCGGTCGATGTCGCCGACAAATCCGTAGTCGATCGGCTGCGGCGCTCTCCGATGGGCGGTGACGGCATTCCCGTCGGCCCCGGACAACCCGATGGCGTTGCAGCCGACGGCCTGCAGCCCGGCGACGACCTGCTTGTTGACGAGCCCGGCGTAGACCATCGTCACGACATCGAGCGTACCCTTGTCGGTGATCCGGCGTCCGTCAACCATCTGGACCTTGAGCTCAAGGCGTTCGGCGAGCCGTGTGGCCAACTTTCCGCCTCCGTGCACGAGGATCTTGGACCCTTCAACCGCAGCGAACTCCGCGAGGAAGGCCTTCAGGGCTTCGGGATTGTCGATGACGTTCCCGCCGATCTTCATTACCGTGATCTTTTCCATCATTCCAGCCCTTCCAGCAAGCGTTTGAGTACGACCTGAGCCGCGATTTCGCGGTTGGCGGCCTCGGGGATCACCAGCGAGCGGGGCGATTCGATCACCTCGTCCGTGACGATCATGTTGCGCCGCACGGGCAGACAGTGCATGAACCAGGCGTTGTTCGTCAGTGCCATTTTCTCGGTGTCGACCGTCCATGCGCGGTCGCGGGAGAGGACCTTTCCGTAGTTGGGATCGGTGTAGGCGGCCCAGTTCTTGGCGTAGACGAAATCGGCTCCTTCGAGGGCCTTGCGCTGGTCGTACTCGACGCGGGCTCCGCCGACGAACTGCGGGTCGAGTTCGTAGCCTTCGGGATGGGTGATGACGAAATCATACCCGGTGGCGTTCATCCACTCGGCGAAGGAGTTGGGCACGGCCTGCGGCAGGGCGTTGGGATGGGGGGCCCAGGTCATGACGACCTTCGGGCGCTCGGTGGTCTTGTGCTCCTCGATGGTGATCAGGTCGGCGAAGCTCTGCAGGGGGTGACGGGTTGCGGCCTCCATCGAGAAGACCGGACGTCCCGAGTAGCGGATGAACTGCTCCAGGACGCGCTCTTCGTAATCTTCGGCCTTGTCCTGGAAACGGGCGAAGGATCGCACGCCGATCACGTCGCAGTAGGATCCCATGACGGGGATGGCTTCGAGGAGGTGTTCGGCCTTGTCGCCGTCCATCACGACGCCGCGCTGGGTTTCGAGTTTCCAGGCGCCTTGGTTGACGTCGAGGACCATGACGTTCATGCCGAGGTTCATGGCGGCCTTCTGGGTTGAGAGGCGGGTGCGGAGGCTCGAATTGAAGAAGAGCATCAGCAGGGTTTTGTTGCGGCCCAACCCGGTGAACTGGAATCGGTTGCGTTTGATTTCGAAGGCTTCGGCAACGGCAGCCCTGAGGTCGCCGATATCCTGTACGCAGGTGAATTTTTTCATCTCTTGTGCATGTTTTGGAGAGCCGGGGTCTTTGCGTGGGCTCCGACGCTGCGGCGACTTTCACCGCCGCACCCCGGAGCCCGCCCCGAACGGGTTAATTGTTTCGCAGCGTGTCGCGGAAAGCTTCGAGGAATCGAGCCGCGAGCTCGCGCGAGAGACACAGCGCAGGCAGCAGCCGGACGACGGAGGCGCCGGCCCCGCCGGTGAAGATGTGCTTCTCGAAGAGGAGCTGCTTGCGGAGCTCCGACCCGGAACCGTCGATCTCGATGCCGATCATCAGCCCGCGACCGCGCACCTCCTTCAACCCCTCCATGGCGCGGAGCTCCCCGAGGAGATAACTCCCGACCTCGGCGGCATTTTCAATGAGTCCGTCGCGCTCGATGACCTTCAGCACGGCAATGGCCGCGGCACAGGCCAGATGGTTCCCTCCGAAGGTGGTTCCGAGCATCCCGGGCCGCGCCTCGAAGTGCGGGGCGATCAACACGCCGCCGATCGGGAATCCGTTGGCCATTCCCTTGGCGGTGGTGATCAGGTCGGGCCGAATCCCGGCCTGCTGATGGGCGAAGAAGCGCCCCGTGCGGCCGTATCCCGACTGAATCTCGTCGAGGATAAGCTGCGTACCGGTCTCTGTGGCCGCCTCGCGCAACCCGCGGAGGAACTCGTCCGTGGGACAGTGGATGCCCGATACGCCCTGAATGCCCTCGACGATGACGGCGGCATACTCGCGCGAGGCGAGCTTCGTGCGGGCGGCTTCGAGGTCGTTCAGCGGGGTGAATTCGACGTTGGGCGTGCGGTTGAAGGGCGACGAGATGGCGGGATTGTCCGTGACGGCCACGGCTCCGGAGGTGCGGCCGTGGAAGGCGCGTTCGACGGCCAGAATCTTGCTGCGCCCGGTGTGGAACGAGGCGAGTTTCAGGGCGTTTTCGTTGGCCTCGGCGCCGGAGTTGCAGAGGAAGAGCCGGTAGTCGTCATAGCCCGACACGCGCCCGAGTCGCTGTGCCAGCTCGACCTGCAGGGAGTTCATGACCGAATTGGAGTAAAATCCGAGCCTTCCGACCTGTTCCGAAACGGCCTTCACGTAGTCGGGCTGCGCGTGTCCGATCGAGATGACGGCGTGTCCGCCGTAGAGGTCGAGGTACTCGGTTCCGGCCTCGTCGTAGACGAAGCACCCCTTTCCCCGCACGGGTTCGATCGGATAGAGTGAATATACGTTGAAAAGTTCCATGGATCCGTTTTTCTTGTTTTGCCGTTCCGCGACGGAACGGCTCTCTGCTTGTTAAAATGCGGAGGCCTTGAGCCGCAGTCCTTCGTGTTCGTCGAACCCGAACATCAGGTTCATGTTCTGCACGGCCTGGCCCGAGGCTCCTTTCAGGAGGTTGTCGATCACCGAAACGACGTGGAGTTTCGACCCGTGTTTGGCCACATGGACCAGCGCCTTGTTGGTATTGACGACCTGTTTGAGATCGACCCCGCGTTCCGCCACATGGGTGAAGGCGGCTTGGGCGTAGTAGTCTGCGTAGAGTTTCCGGGCCGCTTCCTCGTCGAGTTCACACGTCGTGTAGACGCTGGCCAGGATGCCGCGTGCAAAGTCGCCGCGCATGGGCACGAAGTTGATCTCGCTCCCGAACGCGGGCTCCAGCAGGCGGATGTTGCGGCCGATCTCCAGGAGGTGCTGATGCGTGAAGGCCTTGTATACCGAGAGGTTCGCGGCTCGCCAGCTGAAATGGGTCGTGGGCGAGGGCTTCACGCCGGCGCCGGTCGAACCCGTGACGGCCGTGACGTGCACCTCGTCCTGCAGCAACCCTGCCGCAGCCAGCGGCAGCAAGGCCAGTTGAATGGCCGTGGCGAAACAGCCCGGATTGGCGACGCGGCGCGCCGCGCGGATGCGCTCGCGGTTCATTTCGGGCAGCCCGTAGACGAACCCTTCGGACTCGTCGCGGAAGTCCTGCGCGAGGTCGATAATCCGCAGCCCTTCGGGCAGCTGCTGCTCCGCGAGCCATGTGCGGCTCTGGCCGTGTGCCGAGCAGAGGAAGACGACATCGACCGCCGCGAGGTCATACGCCTCGCAGAAGCGCATCGACGTCTCACCCTCCAGTCCGCCGTGGACCTCCGTCAGGAGGTTCCCGGCGTTGGAGGTGCTGTGTACGAAGGCGATCTCGACCTGCGGGTGGTTCACCAGCAGTCGGATCAGTTCTCCGGCCGTGTATCCGGCGCCTCCGATGATTCCCGCGCGGATCATTTTTCGGGTTTTTCGTTGCGTTTCTGGACGTTGTAGTAGATCTTGATCTGGTTGCCGAGGATCTTCGTGAATCCCTTCACGTCGTCGGCGGTCCAGGCCTTGTTGACCTCTCCGTACTCGCCGAAATCGGTCTTCATGAGATCATACGACGACTCGACGCCGACGAGCGTGTAGTTCCGCGGGCGGAGGATCAGCTCGACGGTACCCGTTACGTTTCGCTGCGAGGAGAGGAGCATGGCTTCGATGTCGCGCATGACGGGTTCGAGATACTGGGCCTCGTGGAGGAACATGCCGTACCACGTGGCGACCTGATCCTTCCAGTAGATCTGCCACTTGGTGAGGGTGTGCTTTTCGAGCATCTTGTGTGCGGCGATGATGAGCATCGGCGCAGCGGCCTCGAATCCGACGCGGCCCTTGATGCCGATGATCGTGTCTCCGATGTGCATGTCGCGTCCGATACCGAACTTCGAGCCGATGGCCTCGACGGCACGGATGGCCTCGACCTTGTCGGCGTAGGGCTGCCCGTTCACGGCGCACAATTCGCCCTTGTCGAACGAGAGTTTGAGATGCTCTTCGCCTTCGGCCGTGATCTGGCTCGGATAGGCCTCTTCGGGCAGCGTCTGCTCCGAATGGAGGGTCTCCTTGCCGCCGATCGAGGTGCCCCAGAGGCCCTTGTTGATCGAGTACTCCATCTTCTTGTAGTCGGCCGTGATGCCGTGCTTGCGCAGGTAGTCGATTTCGTATTCGCGCGTGAGGGTCATGTCGCGGGTCGGGGTAATGATCTCGATCCCGGGTGCGAGGATCTGGAACGTGAGGTCGAAACGCACCTGGTCGTTTCCGGCGCCGGTCGAACCGTGCGCCACGGCATCGGCTCCGATCTGCTTGGCGTACTCGATGATGGCGATGGCCTGGAAGATACGCTCGGAGCTCACCGAAATGGGATAGGTCCCGTTCCGGAGGATGTTCCCGAAGACCATGTAGCGGATGCTCTTCTCGTAGTACTCCTGCTCGATGTCGAGCGTGGCGTGCTTGACGGCGCCGAGTTCCAGGGCGCGCTTCTCGATGCGTTCGAGTTCGGGTTTGGAGAAGCCTCCGGTATTGGCGATGGCCGTATAGACATCGTAACCCTTCTCTTCGGAGAGGTACTTCACGCAGAACGAGGTGTCCAGCCCACCGCTGAACGCCAGCACGACTTTTTTCTTGGTATCCATGGCTTTATATCGTATTTTTTATTTCAGGTGAAAGATTTTCTTGATTTTGTTCCGGAGGAACATGACATAGGGTGCGAAACGGGAGTGCTTCTGCGGGGGTTCCTTGGCGGGGTCGTAGAGCATTCCGGTGCAGAGACACATGCGACGGTTGTTTCGCTGGAGGATGTCGTAGTTGCAGCAGCCTTCGCACCCCTTCCAGAACTCCTCGTCCTCGGTGAGTTCGGAGAAGGTGACGGGAACGTACCCCATGCGTGAATTGAGCTTCATGACGGGGAGCGACGTGGTGATACTGAATAACTTGGCATACGGGAATCGTCGTCGGGCCAGCTCGAAGGTTCGTCGTTTGATCTGCTCCGCGAGTCCCATGTGTCGGTACTCGGGGTCGACGATCAGACCGGAGGTTGCGACGAAGTCGCCATGCCCCCAGCATTCGATGTAGCTGAACCCGACCAGTTTTTCACCGTCCAGCGCCACGACGGCCTTGCCACCGGTCATTTTTGCGGCGATGTACTCCGGGGACCGCTTGGCGATACCCGTTCCCCGCTGCAATGCGGACTCGTAGATCAGCTGGCAGATACGCGGGGCGTAGTGCGCATGCGACGAGTCGGCAAAAACGACGCTGATTGAGTTGTTATTCATTGATCGATAGTGTGGGTAAAAAGTGTTTTCGAATCAGTTGATACGGTAGGCGCGCTGTACGCCCTTGATGCGCATGATCTGGTGGATCAGCGTATCGACGACGGCCGTTCCGGGGACTTCGACGGCGACGGTTCCGGCGATGCATCCGTTTCCAGCCGCTGCGAAGTTGATCGAGCGGATGTTGAGTTTCAGGTCGCGGATGATCACCTCGGTGATGTGGTTTGCCATGCCGGTGGTATCGGCCGCGACGATGCGGATCGAGACGCGGAAGGCGCCTTCGGCGGACTGCCGCCAGCGAGCCTCGACGACGCGGTATGGGTAGTTTTCGCGCATACGCTTGGCATTGGGGCAGTCGCAGCGGTGAATGGTGATCCCGGAGTTGATCGTCACGAACCCGAAGACATCGTCTCCCTTGATGGGGTTGCAGCACTTGGCCAGCTTGTACTGGATCTTCGAGATGTCGTCGTCGATGACCAGGGCATCCTGCGGCGCGGCCTTCTCCTGAGCGGCGTGCTGAGCGGCCTTCTGTCGTTCGACCTCGGCGGCTGCGGCGCGTCGCTCCTCGGCGGCTTCTCCGGAGAGGTGGCGGGAGAGCAGCTCCTTGATGGTCCCGAAATCGAGCTTCTGGGTGGCGATCAGCCCGTAGACGTCGCTTCCGAGGCGGAGCTTGAAGTGACGGGCGAGATAGGCCACGGCCTCGTCGATCGAGATGGCCATCTTCCAGTTTTTGATCTTTCGCTCCAGCTCTTCGCGGCCCATGCGGGTATGCTTGGCCTGCTCTTCGCGGAGGAACGACTTGATTTTGTTGCGGGCCTTGGAGGTGACGACGACGTTCAGCCAGTCGGATTTCGGGGTCTGGTTCTTCTGGGTCTGAATCTCGACGATGTCTCCGTTCTTGAGGGTTTCGCGGATCGAGACGGCGCGGTTGTTGACCTTCCCGCCGACACAGGTCGATCCGAGCGAGGTGTGGATATCGAAGGCGAAGTCGAGCAGCGTAGCCCCTTCGGGCAATTTGCGCAGGTCGCCGTTGGGGGTGAATACGAAGATCTCGCCCGACGCGGGTTTGGCGTCGAAACGCTGTGCCAGCGAATGGGTCGTATCTTCCATCAGCTCGCGCAGGCGGCTCAGCCACTGTTCGCTGGTCTGTGCGCCCTGCCCGACGCCCTTGTAACGCCAGTGTGCGGCGATACCGCGCTCGGCGACGGCATCCATGCGCTCGGTGCGGATCTGCACCTCGACCCAGCGGCCCTCGGCCGAGACGGTCGTGTGGAGCGACTCGTATCCGTTCGACTTGGGGATCGAGATCCAGTCACGCATCCGGTTGGGGTTTGGGGTGTAGAAGTCCGTGACCACGGAGTAGGCGGTCCAGCAGAGCTGTTTTTCCTGCTCCTGGGGGCAGTCGATGATGATGCGGATGGCGAAGATGTCGTAGACGCCCTCGAAGGGTACGTGCTGCTTCTGCATCTTGTTCCAGATGGAGAAGATCGACTTGGTTCGGCTCTTGATGTGGTAGTGGATGCCGAGTTGGTTGAGCCGCTGCTCGATGGGCACGAGGAAGCGTGCGATGAAGGCGCGGCGTTCGTCGGCGCTCTCTTCGAGTTTGGTGACGATATGCTCGTAATCCTTCGGTTCGAGATACTTCAGGGCGATATCCTCCAGTTCGCTCTTGATCGAGTATAGGCCGAGTTTGTGAGCGATCTGGGCATAGAGGTTCATGGACTCCCAGCTCTTCTTGCGCCATTTTTCGCGGGGGAAGATGTCGAGCGAGCGCATGACTTCGAGGCGGTCGGCGAGTTTGATGAGGATCACGCGGGGATCCTCGGAGTAGCTGACGATCAGGTCTCGGAAGTTGTCGGCCTGCTCCTTGGCGACCTTGAGTCGGAGTTCGGAGATGTTCGAGAGCCCCATGGTGATTCCGACGACCTGTTCTCCGAACCGGTTCTGAATGTCGGCGGTCAGGGCGATGAACTCCTCTGCGGGGAGCTGTTTGTGGGCGATGCGGACGACGTCGTGAAGGATCGACGAGAGGGTCGAATTTCTTCCGAGTCCGATTTCGGAGATGACGATTTCGGCTACGGCGACACCGTGATCGATCAGGGGCGAGCCGTCATAGCGCACGAGTCCGCCGAGTTTCTCTTCGGCGTATTCGAGCGCATCGTCGACCAGACGCTGAGTCTGCTCCGAGAAGTTCGTCCGCACGAGAGAGCGGAGATTTTCGTAGCGCGAAAAGTCCATTTTACCTAACCGTATACCTATTGCTGGCAAAGATATGAAAAAAAATTATAAATTTGGCACGTTGAATCAAATGGTTGCGTTATGGAGAGAAAAAAGGGGATTTACATTCCGACTTTGGGCGAGGAGGTTGCCAATTCGGTGTCTCACGGCGTGATGTCGCTTCTTGCGCTTCTTGCGCTTCCTTTCGCGGCGGTATGGGCCTACGTGCACGATCCCGATGGGGTGCTGGCGTCGGTTTCGGTCTCCGTTTTCGTGATATCGATCTTCCTGATGTTCCTGGCCTCGACGCTCTACCACTCGATGAACCCGCAGTCGCGTCACAAGGAGATTTTCCACATCCTGGACCATATCTTCATCTACGTGGCCATTGCGGGAAGCTATACGCCGATTGCGCTGTCGGTGATCGGGGGCTGGCAGGGTCTTTTCATTACGATCCTGCAGTGGGTGATGGTGGTTTTCGGGATCTTCTACAAGTCGCTGTCGCGGCGTTCGATTCCGGCGGTGAGCCTGACGATCTACCTGGTGATGGGTTGGACGATCGTCTTTTTCCTGCCGCTGTTCATCCGCCACGCTTCGGCGCCGCTGCTGTGGCTGATTGCGGCGGGCGGGGTTCTTTATACGCTGGGGGCCTGGTTCTACGCGCGCAAGGGGTTCCGTTACCACCACATGGTTTGGCACCTGCTGATCAACCTGGCGGTGGTGTGCCACTTCATCGGCATCGTCTTCTACCTCTATTAACCCGCTGACCTGCGTGTGTGTCAGTCTGTTGCCCCTTGTGCCTATTCCCTCCTTTTCCCGAAAAATCCCTATTTTTGGGGATTGCCCGACGGCCTGGAAACCGCGAACTTTGTTGCGGCAGGATGACACTGTCCTGCGATGAATATCAAATCGGAAGATGATGGCACGAGACTCTTTTTTCAATCGGCTTTTGCAACACACCCGTTTCCCGAACGGATTCTGGGGGCGCTTCATGCTGCACGGGATGAATCGCGGCCACGCCCCGCTCCACCGGTGGGGGTTGTCGTTTCTGCCGTGGCGGCCGGACTGGCATGTTCTGGATGTGGGATGCGGAGGCGGTTCGGTCTTGCAGCGGATTCTGGAACATTGTCCGGAAGGGATGGCTTTCGGAGTGGACCTTTCGCCCGAAAGCGTGGCGTTTGCGCGACGCCGCAACCGCCGGGAACTGGGCGTCCGCTGCTTCGTCGAACAGGGGTCGTCCGACAGCCTTCCCTGCGCCTCGGAGGCTTTCGATGCGGTGACGGCCTTCGAGACGATCTATTTCTGGCAGGATCTGCCGCGCGCCTTTGCGGAGGTGGCACGGGTTTTACGTCCGGGCGGCTATTTTCTGGTGGTCTGCGAAGCCGGTGATCCCGATGATCCCCGGTGGGAGAAATGGACCCGG
>CALUMM010000002.1 GCA_944321755.1 uncultured Alistipes sp. | reverse complement strand
GCGTCGTTGATGTAGCAGTCGGCATACGAAGCGAGTTTCTTGACGAACTCCTTCTGCGGACCCTCCTTCAGGGCCTTCTTGGCGGCATCCTTCTCCTCCTTGGTGGCGTCTTCGGCCAGACCGCGGGGTTTGCCCTCCTCCTCGGCGTAGAAACGCAAGTTTTCGAGCAGGACCACTTCGCCGGGCTTGAGGTTCTTGCACATTTCGGCAGCCTTCTCGCTCATGCAGTCACCGGCGAAGAGGACCTTCGTGCCGAGGTTCTTCTCGATGGCCGGGATGATCTGCTCCAGCGAGTATTTCGGATCGGGGTTCTTCTTCGGGCGACCCATGTGCGACATGAGGATCACCGAACCGCCCTCGGAGAGCACCTTCTTGACGGTGGGCATGGCGGCGCGGATGCGCGTGTCGTCGGTTACTTCGCCCTTCTCGTTCAGGGGCACGTTGAAATCCACGCGGATGATCGCGCGTTTGCCTTTGAAATCGTAGTTGTCGATCGAAATCATAGCTCTTTGAGATTTAAGTATTTTGTAGAAATTTTTTCCGTGAATCCCGTATCGGCGACAAAGTTACGAAAAATTTTCAGTAAATCTGTTATTCCGATAACAGAAAAATATCCTCCCGGCAAAAACAAATCTTCCGGGACGGTGAATCCGCCCCGGAAGACCGGTGTCAATATTTGTACCGCACCCACTTGAAGAGCTCCTTCAGGGTGGGTTTCTTGCCGTACATGAAGATGCCCACGCGGTAGATCTTGGCCGCGAACCAGACCATCGCCACGAACGAGGCGTAGAGCACCGCGAGCGAGAGGAGGATCTCCCACAGCGGGATGTCGTAGGGGATGCGGGCCATCATCACCACGGGTGACGTGAAGGGGATGATCGAGAACCAGAAGGCCATCGGGGAGTTGGGGTCCTTGATGACGGCCAGCATCATCAGCAGGGCGAGGATGATCGGCAGCGTGATGGGCATTTGCAGCTGCGAGGCGTCCTGGACGTTGTCGACGGCCGAGCCCACGGCGGCGAACATCGCCGAATAGAGCAGGTAGCCCCCGAAGACGAACAGCAGCAGACAGCCGAAGATCTTGAGGATGTAACCCAGGTCGGTCATGGCGGCCAGGGCCTGCATCGCCTCGGGGTCCATGCCGCTCATCGCGGCGGCGTCGGGAACGCCCTGCTGCATGGCCTGGACGCCGGCCATTGCCTCGGCGGGCATCAGGTGGGGCAGCACGAAGCCCCCCGCGGCAACGATCAGCACGCCCCAGATGAGGATCTGCACCACGGCGACGGCCGCCACGCCGAGGATCTTCCCGAGCATCAGGTCGAAGGGCCTGACGGATGAGACCATCACCTCCAGGACGCGGTTGTTCTTCTCCTCGATCACGGACTGCATGACCATCGAACCGTAGATCAGCAGGAACATGTAGAGGACGAACCCGAGGATGTAGCCGAGCACCGTGGCTACGGTCGACGACTGCGCCTGGGTGTCCTCCTCCTGCGACTTGTCGTTGCGGAAGGTCTGCAGCGTGACCGTGGTCTTCACTTCGTCGAGGATCTGCTGCAGGTTCTCGATGTCGTAGGCCTTGAGCTTCTCGGCTTCGAGCACCTTCTCGATCTGGCCCGTGATGCTGCTCTCGACGGAGAGCGACGACGACGAATTGGCATAGAGCCGCACGTTCGAGGGGTTTTCGAGGATGTCCCGCCCGATGTAGAGTATGCCGAAGCGGTCGGTCAACTCCTTGCGGGCCTCGTCGGTCGAGAGGTCGGTTGCCTCGAAACGGATCTCCTCGTCGCTTTCGAGCCGCGGGGCCACCAGCCCGCTCTCGTCGATCACGGCGATCGTCTTCTGTTCGCCGCGCGAATACTCCATAATGAGGGCCGGGGCGGCCATCAGGGCGATCATCAGGACGGGCATCAGGATCGTGCTGATGATAAAGGATTTTTTGCGCACGCGCTCGTTGAACTCGCGCTGAATAATGATGGGTATGTTGGACATGGCGTCTGTTTTTTTCAATTCTCTTTCTCTTCTGTTTTCCGGTCTCCCCGGGTGCGGAGCAGCAGCAGGATGCCGCAGCACAGTGTGATGGACGAGAGGATGAGCCGGAATGTGCTCTCCTCCGCTCTCAGACCGTGGATCATTCCGTACATGCCGAATCCCAGACACAGGCCGGCGAGCGTCCCTGCGGCGGTTTTCGTAAGGCGTTTCGGATTCCGTTGTCCGGTCTCTCCGTTCTGCTTTTCCATGGTGCTCCGGTCTATAGCTGTCCGTTTACGGCCCTTATGAAAATGTCGTTCATCGAGGGGATGATCTCGCGGAACGAACGCAGCTCGACCGCCTCGTTCACGGCTGCGATGACGGTCCGGACCTCGTCGTCGCTGGCGACATGGAGCTTCAGGGTCCGGTAGACCGACTCTTCCTCGGCTCCTTCGAGGATCTCGCAGCGACCCGCAACGGCACGCCGCAGGGCGGCTTCGTCGCCGCGGTAGGCCACCTCGAAGATGTTGGCGCCGTGACGGCGGCGGATGTCGTCGACACGCCCCGAAAGAATGTTCCGCGACTTGTTGATCAGCGTGATGTGGTCGCAGATCTCCTCCACCGACGACATGTTGTGCGTCGAGAAGATCACCGTGGCACCCTTGTCGCGCAGGGCCAGAATCTCCTCCTTCAGGAGGTTGGCGTTGATGGGATCGAATCCCGAAAAGGGTTCGTCGAAGATCAGCAGGCGCGGTTCGTGCAGCACCGTGACGATGAACTGCACCTTCTGGGCCATGCCCTTCGAGAGCTCTTCGACCTTCTTGTCCCACCAGCTCTGGATGCCGAACTTCTCGAACCACTCCTTCAGTCGGGCGACGGCGTCGCGCCGCGAAAGCCCCTTGAGCCGGGCGAAGAAGAGGGCCTGCTCGCCGACCTTCATCTTCTTGTAGAGCCCGCGCTCCTCGGGCAGGTAGCCGATGCGGTAGACATCCTCGGGGGCGATTTCGTGGCCGTCGAAGAGCACGCGGCCGCTGTCGGGCGCCGTGATGCGGTTGATGATGCGGATCAGGGTGGTTTTCCCGGCACCGTTGGGCCCGAGCAGTCCGTAGACCGACCCTTCGGGAATGGTGAGCGAAACGTCGTTGAGCGCCGTGTGGGCGGCATATTGTTTGGTGACGTGCTCCACCGTGAGTAAATCCTTCATGTCGAATGTTTGTTTTCGGATCGTTGCGACCGCAAATATAGAAACAATTTTTGAATATCAAAAAATTTTTATCGTTTTTCGATAACAACGCGGCCCTTTTCTCGCCTTTTTCCATTCCCGGAGTCCGGGGCGGCGGGGGCGGCCGGGATGACGCAGAAGGGGAAGTTGTCCGTCTGCATAACTTTCACTATATTTGTAGAATATGGGATGCGGTTCGGCATAGTCAAACCTGAAAACGCTGCTTTCATTTGCCTCTGCGCTTACCTTTCACTATATTTGACGCCGTGAAGGAGTCCAAATTTGTCAAAACGAAGATCGTGGCGGGATATGTGCTGCTTGCTGCCGTGAGTATCCTGGCCATCGCCTATGTCTACCGGGCTTTGGTGCGCCTCTCGGCGCCCGACAGCGACTCCGTCCTGCTCCACACCAAGCGGACGGCTGTCAACCGCACGCTCTACCATCTCTATCAGGCCGAGAGCTACGGACAGCTGATGATTGCCGGATACCTCTCCTATGAAAACCGTTATCGGAGCGAGTTGCGGACCGTGCGGGGTTGTATCGACTCGCTGCGGGCGCTCACCGTCGGGGACGACTCCCTGCAGACCATGCGCCTGGACAGCATTACGCGCCTGCTCAACGACAAGGAGCGGCGCACGATGAGCCTGCGGCAGACGATCCGCGCCGGATCGACGGCCGGACTCCTCGACAAGAGCATCCGCGAACTGATCGGTCCCCAGACGAGCATTGCGGGCGATACGGTTCCGTTCCGCCGGATCGTGCGGCAGGATACAATCGTCGAACCCCGGGCCAAACGGCGGTTCCTGCAGCGTGTGGCCGACCTGTTCGCGCCTCAGGAGGATTCCAGCATGGTGATTTCGCGCCGCGAGGTGGTCGGGCCCATGCTGCCCGTCGGAATGGTGAAGGATACCATCGAACTGGTGCTCCGGGCCCTGCAGGACAGTGTGGCGAGCAGCCGGCAGACGATCTACGACCGGGTCTGGCAGGAGGGCCTGCGGCTCAGCTACAGCAACGACCTGGTGAACATGAAGATCTACAGCCTGATTCTCGACTTCGAGGCCGAGGATACGGCGTTGCTGCTGCGGCGGATCCACCGCAACGAGGCGATTCGCCGCCGCACGTCGCACATCCTCGGCGGCGTGACCCTCGGATCGGTGGTGTTGATGCTCTTCTTCGTGGGGATCCTCTGGCGCGACATCAACCGCGGGAACCGCTACCGCCGCGAACTGGAACGCGCCAACCGTGAGAAGGAGTCGCTGCTGGCCGCCCGCGAGCAGCTGATGCTGGCCATTACGCACGACATCAAGGCTCCGCTGGGGTCGGTGATGGGGTATATCGACCTGCTTTCGCGCCTGACCGACGACCGGCGGCAGGAGCTCTACCTGCGCAACATGAAGGACTCCTCGGAGCACCTGCTGGCGCTGGTCAACAGCCTGCTGGACTTCTACCGCCTGGACATCAACAAGATCGAGGTGAACCGCGTGGCATTCAATCCGGCACAGCTCTTCGAGACCATCCGGGCGGGGTTCGCCGCAGCGGCGGCGGCCAAGGGGCTCGACCTGCGGCTGGAGACCGGCGGCGGAGCGACCCGGATCGTCGAGGGGGATGCCTTCCACATCCGGCAGATTGCCGATAACCTGCTCTCCAATGCGCTGAAATTCACCGATTCCGGATGGGTGAAACTCCGGGTCGACGTCGTGCGGGGCGATCTGATCTTCTCCGTGCGCGATACGGGGCGCGGAATCGGCCGCGAGGAGCGGGAGCGGATCTTCGCCGAATTTGTCCGTCTGAGTTCGGCCCGCGGGGTCGACGGCTTCGGTCTGGGGCTCTCGATCGTCGACCGGCTGGTGAAACTCCTCGACGGGAAGATCTCGCTCGAAAGCCGTCTCGGGGAGGGCAGCCGTTTCATCGTGACGCTTCCGGTCCGCGAGACCGGGGAGGTGGGAACCTTTTCCGGGAGCGCCTCCGACCCCGAATCCGCCGCAGAGGCTCCGGCGGCGGAGTCGGCCCGGCAGCGTGAATGGCGGGTCCTGCTGGTCGACGACGATCCGCTGCAGCTGGAGATGACCGCCGCGATGTGCCGCCGGGCCGGTATCGCCGCCGAGAGCTGCCCCTATCCGGAATATGTGGGGAAACTCGTCGGTGAGGGGCGTTTCGATCTGGTGCTGACCGATATACAAATGCCGGCGGCCGACGGGTTCACTGTTCTGAAGACCGTGCACGAGGTCGATCCGGCGCTGCCCGTAGTGGCCGTTTCGGCCCGCGGGGAGCTCGATGCGGCGGATTTCCGGGAAAAAGGGTTTGCAGGATGTCTGCGCAAACCCTTCACGTCGGGCGAACTGCTTGCGGCGATCCGTGCAGCCTGCGGTGAAGAGCCGGATTCCGGAGAGCCCGGAGAGCCCGGTTGTTCCGGAGGCTCCGGAGCGGCCGATGCTCCGCAGCCGGACCGGGTCGATTTTTCGGCCCTGACGGCTTATGCGGGTGACGATGCCGAGGCGGCCCGGAGTATCCTGCACTCCTTTGCCGAACAGACCGCAGCCAATTGCAATGACCTCGAAAAGGCCCTCGATGCGGAAGACGAAGCCGCGGTGAAAGCCCTGGCCCACAAGATGGTCCCGATCTTCACGATGCTCGGGGCCCGGGAGGTGGCCGAGGTCCTGCGGCGGGCCGAAAACCGCGATGAAGCGGCCGTCGGAGTGCAGACCGCGGCCTTGCGGACGGTGATCGGGAAAATCCGTGCGATCGTTGCGGAAGCGGAAAAAAAGCTAACTTTGTAGTGTTATGGAACGGATTCTGATTGTAGACGATGATATTACGTTTGCGCTGATGCTGCGCACGTGGCTCTCGAAACGCGGCTTCGACGTGGAGACCGCGTCGACGGTCGCAGCCGCACGCACGGCCCTCGGCGGAGGCGGTTTTTCGTTGGTGTTGAGTGATATGCGCCTGCCCGACCAGGACGGGATCGCCCTGCTGCAGTGGATGTCGGGTGCGGGGATCGAAACCCCAGTGATCGTCATGACGAGCTATGCCGAGATTCAGAACGCCGTGCGCTGCATGAAACTCGGGGCCCGCGACTACGTGGCCAAGCCGGTGAATCCCGATGAACTGCTCAAAAAGATCCGCGAAGCGCTGGAGAAGCCCGTTGAGGCCCCCGTGGAGGCGAAAAACGCCCGGCGGGGCGCGGCGAAGGCGGCTCCGGCCCCCACGCCGCTCGACTATATCGAAGGGCGGAGCGATGCCTCGCGGCGACTCTACGAATACATCCGGCTGGTGGCCCCGACCAACATGTCGGTCCTGGTGAACGGGGCCAGCGGAACGGGCAAGGAGCATGTGGCGCAACTCATCCACCGGAACAGCAAACGGGCCGGAAAACCCTTTGTGGCGGTCGATTGCGGGGCCATTCCGCGCGAACTGGCGGCTTCGGAGTTCTTCGGCCACGTCAAGGGTTCGTTCACCGGGGCGGTGAGCGACAAGAAGGGGGCTTTCGAGGCCGCCGACGGCGGAACGCTCTTTCTGGACGAGGTGGGCAACCTCACCTATGAAACCCAGGTCCAGTTGCTGCGGGCCCTGCAGGAGCGGCGGATCCGTCCCGTGGGCGGGAACCGCGAAATCCCGGTCGATATCCGGCTGGTGGCCGCCACGAACGAGGACCTCGAAGCCGCCATTGCCCGGGGGACCTTCCGGGCCGACCTCTACCATCGGATCAACTCCTTCTCGCTGCGGGTCCCCAGCCTGCGGGAGCGGCGCGAGGATATTCCGCTCTTCGCCGACTTCTTCCTCGACCAGGCCAACCGGGAACTCGACAAACGGATCGTCGGGTTCGATGCAAAGGCCGTCAAGGCGCTCGCGGGATACGAGTGGCCGGGGAATCTGCGGCAATTGAAGAATACGGTGATGTCGGCGACCCTGCTTGCTGCGGGGGATTACATTACGGTCGGGGACCTTCCGCGTGAAATCACCGAACCCTCGGCGTCCGGAACGTCGTTCTCGCTGCACGATCCCGTGTCGGAGGAGGAGCAGATCCGCCGGGCCCTGGCTGCTGCCGGGGGCAACAAGTCGCAGGCCGCCAAACTCCTCGGCATCGACCGCAAGACGCTCTACAACAAAATGCACCTCTACGGCATCGAGTAGCCGTTCGCACCCAAAGAGGGGGCATTCGGGCCCGGAGTGTGGAGTTATTCTACATTCCGGGTCTCTTTTCCACACGCTGTTTTCCGAATCCTGCTTTTACGCTTTTTTATTTATTGCACTGATATTCAGTGTATAAATGTTTGGTTTCCCGGTTTGGCATCGTGCTTGAACTGCTAAGAAGCAGAACGCGGATGATACCTCGTTCCTGTGAAAGTGAAGTTTAATGTTAAACAAGGAAGCTATGAAAAAGGCAATGGTGATGTTGGCAGCGATGATGCTGGTATGTGGAGGTTGGGCCGTAGCGCAGGAGCCCGAGAAGCAGGAACCTCCCCAGAAAGAGAGTCCGGTTCCCGAAAAGTGCCCGGTTCCCGATGAGCAGCCTGCTCCGGACGAGCCGCCGATTCCGGACGAACAGCCCGCTCCGGAGGAGAAACCGGCTCCGGAGGAGCAGCCCGAACCGGCAAATCCGGATCAGAGCCCGGAGGACTCCGAATTGCATCTGATTATTGTAAAATAACCGAAACGGATGGAAGCAGCAGGGGTTTTCGGTGTGGAGAGTGAAATTATAAATCCTTGCTGGCTTTCATCCTCAACAGTTCATTTTTTAATTTTTTATTTTATTAATCTTTTTAGTTAAACGATTGTTTGCCTGGTTCCCTGCCTTCGGGCAGGGATTTTTTGTGTCCGGACCGTTCCCTGGTCCGGCTTCATTCTCGCGAGGCTTGCCTGCGTATCAGGAAAATAACAGCAGGATCCACACGCCGAACCGATCCTTGAGTTTCTGGATTGCGATCTTTTTCTGTTTCTTGACCGTTTCGACCGAAAGTCCGAGTTCTTCGGCAATTTGTGAGGGCTTTTTCCCGGCCAGCGTCATGCGGCAGATCTCCCGGCAGCGCTCCGGGAGTTCGTCCACCGCCTCGACCACCCGGCACCAGAGTTCATGCTCCTGGATGGCATCCTGCAACAGATTGTCATCCTGCGCCTGGTGCTGCGAGAGCACCGCCATGCCGCTTTCGCAGACCCGGCGGTGGCGTTCGACGTTGTAGACGCCGTGGATCGTGGCGCGGTAGAGGTAGTTGCGCATTTTCAACTCGTTCTCGAAATGCACCCGGCCGTTCCACATCGCCACGAAGATGTTCTGTACGATATCTTCGGCCTCTTCCGGATCGTGCGCGTAGCGACATGCGAAATTGACCAACGAACCGTAATAGGTTTCGAAGAGGCGGCGGTAATAGTGTTCGTATGCGAGGTGTTCGATCACGATTGCGGAACTCCGGATGTGTCGGGATGGGACAAAATTAAAGAAAATAATAAACACGTTCCCCATTTTGCTTCCGAAAAATCTGACGAATCGCTGCCTCCTCTGCCCAAATATCTGTTCCTCTGAATTTTATGCTCCGAAGTATATGCCTTACAAACAGGCGCCATTTTCATTTTCCGGACGTTTCCAGGCCCTTTGCCCCGTTGTTTTGGGCGCTGTTGCCGGTTCCGGATGTAAAAAAAATGACAAATCGTTACCCTTTTTCCGGCAGAACGGTGTAATAATATAAAAAGTCGGCTGTTTACCATGAAAGATTACGACGAAATTTCCGATCTGATCGTCCGTTTCCTGAATGCAGAGGCGGATCGCACCGAGATCGAACGCCTGGAGCAGTGGCTCGATGCCTCGGAACGAAACAGGAATATTTTCAATCGGTTGTGCCGCGACCTGGAGTCCGGACACCGCTACGTGCGGGTGGATACGCAGCGCGCCCTGCGGATCGTCGAACGGCGGAATGCCCGCAACCGGCTGTTGCGGACGATCCGTTATGCGGCGGCCGCGGCCGTCCTGCTCTTCGTGGCGGGGGCCGGTTTTCTGCTGCTGCGCCAGGATTCCGCACCGGAACCCCTTCGGGACTGGTCCGAAGTGGCTGCCGAGGTGGTGCTGACCCTTCCCGACGGTTCGAGCCGCGCCATCGAGGGTGTCTTTGCCGCCGATACGCTCGGCATGAGCCGTGACAGTACCGGGCTGCTGCGCGTCGGGACTTCGGAATCCCTCCGGGCTTCGGAACCCGAATACTGCGAAATCGCCGTCGGAACAGGTCCCGAACAGACCCTCGAATTCAGCGACGGAACCCGCGTCTGGATCGGCAACTACTCGCGGTTGCGCTTCCCGCTCCGTTTCGAGGGCGACAACCGCCGGGTCGAGGCCGCGGGAGAGGTCTATTTCGACGTGGCTCCCGATCCCGACAAGCCCTTCGTCGTCGCCCTCGAAAACGCTGCGGTCCGGGTGTTCGGCACCGAATTCCTCATTCAGCAGCAGCAGGGACGCTCCGTGGCGACACTCGTCGAGGGTGAGGTCTCCTTCACGACCGCTACCGGGCAGTCGGTCGTCATGCACCCCGGCAACCAGGCCGAGACCGCCGGAACGGAAATCGAACTCCGCGAGGTCGATACCCGGCTCTATACGGCGCTGCGGGACGGATTCCTGCTCTTCGACCGCATGACGCTCGGCGAAATCGCCCGGCGGCTCGAAGCCCGCTACGAATGCCGGATCCGTTTCGGCCGCGAGACGGCCGCCCGGGAGGTCATCTCGGCCCGGATCCAGCGCTATCCGACCTTGCGGCCCATTCTCGACCTGCTGGCCAAGGTCGGTCATTTCCAATACAAAGAGGAGGGAGGTGACATCGTCATTGAATAAGCATCGCTCCATCCCCTTTCAGCCTCTGCCCGCCCCGGCGGGCCTCCGATAAGCCTGGCCTTCGGGCCCCGTACCTCAAAAAACCTCGTTGACATGAAAAAAATCTACTGCAACCCATTCCGGAAGCTGCGCCTGCTCCTGACGGCCGGGTGTCTGCTGCTGACGACGCTCGTCGTGGCGCAGAATCAGCCCGTTACGCTCAGTATGCCGGCCTCGCCTCTTTCGAAAATCTTCACCGAACTGCAGCAGCAGAGCGGTCTGTCGTTCGTCTACAATGCGGGCGAGATCGCCCGGGTCCCGAACCGCTCCGTGCAGGTCGTGAACGCTCCGTTGAGCAAGGTCCTCGACGAAGTGCTCCGCGGAACGTCGCTCACCTATGAATTCAACGACCGGCATGTGGTCATCGTGCGGGTACAGCCCCGCTCTTCGGCACCCTCCGCTACCCCCCCCCTTCGGTCCGCGGAGCGCGAACTCACCGGTACGGTCTGCGATGAGAAGGGCCTCCCGATGGCCGGGGTCACCATCGCCATCGTCGGGACCGACCGCGGTACGACCACCGATGCGCAGGGCACCTACCGCCTTACGGGCGTGGCTGACGGGTTGACCATCGTCTACTCCTTCGTGGGCTACACCCCGCAGCGCTTCCTGCTCCACATGGAGCAGACGCACGACGTCCGGCTCCAGCCTGCGGCCGTCGATGTCGAGAATATCGTCGTGACGGGTATCTTCACCCGCAAGGCCGAGAGCTTCACCGGTTCGTCGGTCACCGTCACCCGCCAGGAGCTGATGAGCCGCGGCAACCAGAACCTGCTCCAGAGCCTGAAGAACCTCGATCCGTCGTTCAACATGATCGACAACCTGTCGATGGGTTCCGACCCCAACAACCTCCCGGTGATCGAGATGCGGGGTTCGTCGTCGTTCCCCGACCTGAAGGGGCAGTACACCCAGGACCCCAACCAGCCGCTGTTCATCCTCGACGGTTTCGAAACCACGCTCCAGAAGGTTCTCGACCTGGACATGAACCGCATCGAGAGTGTCACGCTGCTGAAGGACGCCTCGGCCAAGGCCATCTACGGTTCGAAGGCCGCCAACGGCGTGGTGGTCATCGAGACCGTGAAGCTGACGGCCGGGGAGGTGCGTGTGAACTACACCGGAAGCCTGTCGCTCGAAATCCCCGACCTGTCGAGCTACAACATGTGTAATGCCGAGGAGAAACTCGAACTGGAGCGCCTGCTGGGCTTCTATGACGGCGATCAGCCGCAGAGCGACATCGACAAGAAGGATCTTTACTATAAAAACCTGGAGGCCGTGCGCAGCGGTGTGAATACCGACTGGCTCGCACAGCCCACGCGCGTCGGGGTCGGCCACAAGCACTCCGTGCGGCTGGAGGTGGGCGCCGAGGACCTGCGCGCCGGATTCGATTTCGGATACAACGACGTGCAGGGTGTGATGAAGGGCTCGTTCCGCAACACGCTCTCCGGAGGCGCCGACGTCAGCTACCGCTGGCGGAAGTTCCTCTTCCGCAACCTGATCACCCTCACGGGCACCAAGTCGGAGGATTCGCCCTACGGCTCCTTCTCGGACTACGTGGCGCTGAATCCCTACTGGCGCATCCGCGACGACAACGGCAACCTGCTCGAACAACTCGGCTACGGGCCGGTCAACTCGGCAATGGTCTACAACCCGATGACCGACGCCTCGAACGGAACACGGTACGGCTCGAACTACTTCGACGTGACGAACAACACCTATCTCGAATACCAGTTCAACGACCGCCTGAAGGTCGTCGGGCGCTTCTCCTTCACGCAGCAGACTACCGGGACGGAGGAGTTCCTGCCCGCTTCGCACTCGTCGTTCCGGAATATCCTCGCCTCGTCGACCGACGAATACCTCAAACGCGGCTCCTACACCTCGGGGCACGGGAAGTACGCCTCGGTGAGCGGCGACCTGAACCTGCAGTACAACCAGACCTGGGGACGCCATGCGCTCTTCGCCAATGCCGGAGTGAACATCGAGCAGAACAAGAGTGAGAATTACGTCTATTCGGCCGTGGGATTCCCCAATGCGCAGATGGACAACATCATCTTCGCCAAGCAGTATGCCGAGAACAGCACGCCCACGGGCAGCGAATCGCTCAACAGGGCCGTCGGTGCGCTCTTCTCGGGGAACTACTCCTACGACAACCGCTACCTGGCCGACATGACCCTGCGCGGGAATGCCTCCTCGCAGTTCGGGACGAACAGCCGCTGGGGTCTCTTCTGGTCGGCGGGCCTGGGCTGGAACATCCACAACGAACCTTTCCTGCGCGACGTGCGGTGGCTCCGGCAGCTCAAGATCCGCGGGTCGGTCGGTACGACAGGGTCGCAGTCCTTCAACTCCTACCAGGCACAGCTGCTCTACAACTACTACACCGACCGCAACTACCAGGGCATGTCGGGCGTCTACCTCGAAGCCCTGGCCAACGAGGATCTGAAGTGGCAGCAGAAGTTCGATGCCAACATCGGCTTCGACATGGATCTCTGGGGGCGTCTGAAACTGCGCTTCGACTACTACCGGGCCGTGACCAAGGACTTCCTGACCGATATCAACATCCCGCCCTCGCTCGGCTTCACGACCTACAAGGCCAATCTGGGCGAGATCCTCAACCAGGGCGTCGAATTCAACCTCAGCGCCAATGTCTTCTCGCGCCCCGAGGACCGCACTTCGATCATTCTCTTCGTCAACGGAACGCACAACACCAACGAGATCCGCCGGATCTCCAACTCGCTGCGTTCGGTGAACGCCGAGCAGGACGAACTCTCGAAGAGCGACAGCCGGCCGCTGGTCCGTTTCGAGGAGGGCGAGTCGCTGAGTGCCATCTGGGCGGTCCGTTCGCTGGGCATCGATCCGGCGTCGGGGCAGGAGGTGTTCCTGACGCGCGACGGGGAGATGACCGACACGTGGGATGTGGCCGACAAGGTCATCTGCGGAGATACCGAGGACAAGATGCGCGGCATGTTCGGATTCAACATCGAATACAAGGGCCTCTCCGTGGCGCTGTCGTGCAGCTACCGCTGGGGCGGACAGATCTACAACACGACGCTCATCGACAAGGTCGAGAACGCCCAGATGAACGGCAATGTCGACCGCCGGGCCTACTACGCCACCTGGAAGCAGCCGGGTGACCGCGTGCTGTTCCGCAATGTCGGCGACTGGCAGCAGCCTACGCTGGCCACCTCGCGCTTCGTGCAGGACTACAACCGGCTGGACATCTCCTCGATCTCGATCGGCTACGATTTCTACCGCTGGAAGTTCCTCAAGAAACTCCGCATCGAGCGGCTGCAGCTCTTCGTGAACATGAACGACGTGGCCTCGTTTTCGAGCGTGAAGATCGAGCGCGGTACCACCTATCCGTTCGCCCGCACCGGCTCCTGCACCCTGATCGTTAATTTCTAAACCCTCCGAACCATGAAAAAAGCATTTTCATACGCAATACTGCTGCTGGCAACCCTGCTGTTTTCGGGTTGCGAAGAGTGGCTCGACGTCCGCCTCAAGAGCAAGGTGAAATCCGACGATCTGCTCTCTTCGGAGCAGGGTTTCGAGGATGCGCTCGTGGGCGTCTACTCGAAACTCATCGGCGAAGAGCTCTACGGACGCCAGTTGACCTACGGGTTTTTCGAAACGCTCGTGGGAAACTACGACCTGGATTATACCAACAATACGGTCTATGTCGATGTGGCCAGGGGCGACCTCTCCGCGACCAATGTCCGCAGCGTGACGGACGGGTTCTGGAACGGACTCTACAATGCGATTGCCAACCTGAACAACATCCTCGACTGTATCGACGGCAGCCGGAATCTCTTCTCCGGAGACCGTTACGCCCTTGTCAAGGGCGAGGCGCTGGGGCTGCGGGCCTTCCTGCACCTGGAGCTCTTCAAGATCTTCGGCGACTTCGCCGACCTCGACGCTGCGGCAATTCCCTATGTGGCGTCGCTGACCAAGAACCCCGTTCCCGATTCGTCGGGCCGTGAGGTGATCGCCCGGGCCATCGAGGACCTGGAGCAGGCCGAGGCGTTGCTCCGCGATGCCGATCCGGTTTGTGCGGGGACCTTCTCGGTGGAGGGCGACATCTTTCTCGGCGACCGCCATCTGCGCATGAACTATTATGCCGTGCGGGCTCTCCGGGCCCGGGCGTTGCTCTGGAGCGGCGACAAACAGAGGGCCTACACCGCCGCCACGCAGCTTATCGCCGACTGTACGGAGCGTTTCCCGTGGATTGCTTCGGAGAAACTCTCCGGCAGCGACGAGCGGCAGTGCGATTACACCTTCTCGACCGAGCATCTCTTTGCGCTCAATGTTTTCAATCTGGAAAACCTCTATGAAAAATGGCTCTCGAAGAATACCGTGGCCGCTCAGATTCTGAGCAAGGGCTACTACTACTTCGAGCAGTGGTACGAGGCCGGAGGTGTCGGGGCTACGGATTACCGCAAACTGTACGTTACCGAGAAGGCGACGATCGGCTATTCGCAGAATTACATCGTCAAGCGTTTTTATCAGCCCGAAGGCTACAACAGCGACTATGCGGCCCGGATTCCGCTGTTCCGGCTCTCGGAACTCTACTACATCGCCGCCGAATGCAAGGTCGGAACCGACAACGCCGAAGCCTGTTCGCTGCTGAATACCGTCCGTCAGCACCGTGGCATTACGGTGGATCTCGATGCCGGGAGCCTCGACGATGCGGGTGTGATGAGCGCCCTGCGCAACGAATACCTCAAGGAGTTCTGGGGTGAGGGGCACTTCTACTTCCTCTGCAAGCGCCACGCCTGGACGCCTGACGGGACGATGTACCGTTACCTGCAATATGCATTGCCCAATGCCTTCACCATTGAACGGCCCGATCTGGAGACCGAGTATAACCAATAATCCCATCCGACTATGAAAAATAGCATTTTATATCTTTTGGGAACAGGACTGCTGGCTGTAGCCGTTGCCGGATGCTCCGAGAAAGACATCATGATCTACGAGGATGAGACGCCGGCCGTCTATTTCGAGATGCTGGCCGCCGACGGGGTAAGCCTGCGCGATTCGCTGGTCTTCTCGTTCCCCATCACCGACGAACCCACGCACCGGCTCGACCTGCGGGTTCGGCTCCTCGGATTCGCGGCCGACCGGGACCGCACGATCAATGTGGGCGTCCATGCCGAAGAGACCACGGCCGTGGCCGGGACCCATTACGACCTGCCCGGATCGGTGACGCTCCCAGCCGGGGCTTACGAAACGACGATCCCCGTCACGCTCCGCCGCGAAGGCCTCAAGGACAAGGAGGTTCGCCTGGTTGTGGCCCTGCAGCCCAATGCGGATTTCTCGCTGGGATTTACCCGCGGGCACGAGGCCATTCTGCGCTGGGGCGACAAGTACATCAAGCCCGACAACTGGGACTCGACCGTCTACAAGTCCTGTTGGGGCGAATTTACCGAGAAGAAGTACGGAATCATTCTCTCCGTGTGCGGGATCGAGGAGCTGCCGCCTCCGTCGGACATCTCCACGCTGGGTTATTACAACCGCAAGGTCCGGGAGTACCTCTCCGAAAATCCGCAGTACGAGGACGACGGAAAGCCGATCTCGATTCCGGTGTACAACGGCGGCTCGGGCGGTCTGGGTTGATCCCCCGGCCGAGAATCACGAAAACGTAGCATGAAAAAAGATCTGACAATGATGCGCAAATACATTTGGCTGACAGCCGTAGCCGCAGCCGTAGCCGTTATGTTGTCCCTGTCGGGCTGTGTGAAGGACAACGGAAATTACGATTATCGCACACTCACGCCGATCGAAATCGACATGGGCCTGAACTCCTCGACGGTGGTGGCCCGCCAGTTGGAGCGGCTGAAGATCGAACCGAAGGTCAGTCAGGGCGGAAGCGACGAGAATCTGACCTACCGCTGGCAGCTTAAGGATGACTTGTGGCTTCCGGATCCCGCATTGGGCTATTTCATCGATTCGCTGCTCTCCACCGACCGGGTGCTCGACATCACGGTGGACCTTCCGGCCCGGGATTACCATCTGATCCTCTACGTCACGGACCGTACGAACGGAGTGACGGTGAACGAAAAACTCAGCCTGCGGGTCGAGACCATCGCACCCCAGGGCCTTATGGTGCTCCACGAGGACGCTGAGGGCAAGGGCGATGTGAGCATGGTGATGAACCCCGAGGTCAATGCCGCCATCGAGGGCTATTCCGACGACTACGTGACGCACGCCATTTTTTCGGGGAACAACGAAGGGCTGCATCCCGAGGAGGGTGCCATGATCGTGGCTCCGCGGAACGGGGGCAATCACATCTATCTCTTTCAGGGTGGAGACCGCGGCGGTTACCGCCTCTCGATTGCCGATATGAAGATCATAGACACCTATCAGGAGTGTTTCCGCGAGGGTATTGAGGATCCCGGATTCGAGGGTTTTGCCCTGTGGAGTGGCAGCAAGGAGTATCTGGTCAACAAGGGCTCGATCTACTTCAGCGACAGCAACTCGTCCGGCACCTATGCACAATACGATGTGCGCTGTTTCGGCGAACCCTATGATGCGGCACCCTATATCGGCGGCAATGTGACGGCGGGGGCCTTCTCGGGAGTACGGTGCTGCTTCTTCGACAAGCTGAGCAAGCGATTCCTGTATATTGACTATCAACCTGCGGTCAAGGCTTTCGAGACCTCCGGGGCGGCTTTTGACCCGAAAAAGCCGCTGGAAAACGAAACCGAAATGGTCTATGCACAGATGGGATTCCCGAACAACCGTTACCTGGCCCTCATGCAGCAGCCCGGGGATCCGTCCGTGCGGAAGCTCTACGCCATCGACATGAATGCCAACTGGTATGAGACCGGGGCCAATACGGGGGCGGGCCTTTACGACCTGTCGGCTGCTCCGGAAATCGCTCAGGCTTCGCATTTTGCTTTCGGGTCGCGCGGTCCGGTGGTCTTCTACGGGACTTCGCAAAAGGTCTACCGCTGCCTCTATGAAAATGCCTCGGCGGCGGAACTCCTCTTCGACGTGGCGCAGGAGTATCCGGGGTACGAGATCTCGCTGCTCTGGATGTTCAACGATGACCTGGGGAATGCGACGCTTTACGGGAAGCTCCTCTATGTGGGGATTTGGAACCCGACGACGGGCGAAGGAAAACTTCTGCAGTATGTGGTCAGCGAGACCAGCGGCGTAGTCGAGTCGGGCCCGAAGGCTTACGACGGATTCGGCCGGATTGTTTCGCTGGGATACAAGTGGAAATAAACTCTTTTATAGATTTTTTCAAATATGAAACGGAAAATTGGAATGCTGTCGGTTGTGGCCGCAGCGGTCGGAATGTTGTTTGCCGCGTCGTGTGCCGACAGCGGTTGCAAACTCGAAGGTGTGATCGGCAATCTGGACGGGAATCCCTCGGTTTACGTCCTGGCCAAAGTGGGTGAATACGGCCGTGATACGGTTGCTACGGCGAAGACCGAGAATGGAGGTTTTACGCTGCAGTTGCCCGACAGCCTCATCGGAAGGGTCTATGAACTGGCCGTGGAGGGGAGCCGCAGTACGGCGCAGTTCGTCTCGGAACGGGGTACGGTTCGTATCGAAGGGGAGCTCCCCGACTTCTATTTCGCCCGTGTCTCGGGCGGCAAGGAGAATGCCCGGATCAACCTCATGCGCGACTTCAACCGCGACCTCAACAAACGGCGTCACCAGGCCTTTGTTGCGAAAAGCGGCCCCAGCGTCATGGCGGCCCTCAACGATGAATACGACCGTTTCCTCGATTCGATGACCTATGCCGATCCCACCTCGATACATGCCCTCTATACCGTGTTGGGGCCCGTCACGATGTACAAGATCGGGAAGCTCGATTCGCTGCTGGCATTTTTCGCGCCCCTGGCCGGTCACCCCTATTACAACGAGCTGAAGGCCCGGGCCGACATCGTACGTTCGGTATCGCCCGGCGCCATTGCGCCCGATTTCACGGCCCGGACGCCCGACGGCGGGACCATCCGTCTGTCGGACCTGCGGGGCAAATACGTGCTGCTCGACTTCTGGGCATCGTGGTGCGTGCCGTGCCGTGCCGAGACCGTCCATACGCGCAAACTCTACGAGGCGTTCCACAAGTCGGGCCTGGAGGTGCTCTCCTTCTCGCTGGACAGCAAGGCCGAGGATTGGAAACGCGCCATCGAGGAGGATGAGATGGTGTGGCTCAACGCCAGCGATCTGGTCGGCGGGAAACTGTCGCCCGTGGCTCAGGCCTACGGTATCGACGGAATCCCGGCCATCTGGCTGATCGACCCCGACGGCCGGATCATTGCCGAGGGGCTGCGCGGTGAAAAACTCTATGAGCGATGCAGCGAACTGTTTGGAGAGTGAAACGGGTACTGCTGATCCTTTCGTTGTGCCTGGCGGTGCAGAGCCTCCGGGCCGACGAAGGGATGTGGCTCCCGACGCAGTACGAGAGCCGCGAGGCCGTCATGCGGGAGCTCGGAATGCAGGCCGATGCTGCGGCTTTCGAGCGTGCGACATGTGCCGTGGTGCGTTTCGGGCAGGGTTGTACGGCGTCGTTCGTCTCCGGAAAGGGGTTGCTGCTGACCAACTACCACTGTGCCTATCAGGCCGTGGCGCAGCACTCCTCGCCCGAACGGAATATCGTCGAGGAGGGCTATTGGGCCGTCGGCGGGGTTCCCGAACTGCCGGTCGAGGGGCTGAGCGTTGCGATCGACCGGGTCGTGCGCGACGTGACCGACGAGGTGCGGCGGATCGCCGCGGGCGGAGCATCGCTGTACGAGGCGATGCGGAAGGTCGCGGCGAATTACGCCGCACGGACGCCCCGTTACCGCTGGACGGTACGCGATTACCAGGCCGCCACGCGCTTCGTGCTCTACGGCAGCGAGGTTTTCGACGACGTGCGGCTCGTGGGGGTGCTGCCCCAGAGCGTGGCGAAGTTCGGCGGTGAGACCGACAACTACATGTGGCCGCGTCACAACCCCGATTTCGCCCTCTTCCGGGTCTATGCCGCGCCCGACGGAACCCCGGCACCCTATGCCGCCGGGAATGTGCCCTATGCCAGCGCGGATTTCCTCCACGTCTCCCGGGAGGGGTACGGCGAGGGGGATTTCGCCCTGAGCCTCGGCTATCCGATGCGGACGGCGCGGAGTGCCACCTCCTCCGAAATCTGGCGGACGAAGCATGTGATCAATGAACCGGTCGTCGCCATCCGCGGGCGGATGCTCGAAGCCCTCCAGCAACGGATGCGGGCCGACCGCGGGGTGAACCTGGCCTACTACGAGGAGTTCAACGCCCAGGCCAACGAGTACAAGAACCTCCTGGGGATGAACGAGTGGATCGACCGGCAGGGCCTTATCGGCCGCAAGCGGGCCTTTGAACGGCAGCTAGTCGAATGGACCCGTCGGGAGGGTCGCTACCCCGGTGTGGCGCGTTACCTGACGGAACAGGAGCGTGCACAGGCCGATTCGGTGGAATCCCGGGCCGTCGGCTGCCTGCTCGAAGGCTTTCACCGCGGCAGCCGGATGCTCAACTTCGTGATGGCCTTCGGCTCCGGGCTGGAGACGTTGCGGAAGGGGGGTGTGAATACCGGCATGTCGCGGAAGGATTACCTGAACAATGCCGCCTATTATTACGGACGGATGGTCCCCGAGGTGGATCGCGAAATGACCGCTCTGGGCATGGAGCTCGTCCGGCAGCAGGTTCCGGCGGAGTTCCTGCCGTCGTTCTACACCGATGTGGTCGACTCTCTGTACGGAGGCGATATCCGGCGCTTTGTCGATACGCTTTATGCCCGGTCGATCTTTGCCGATTCGGCACGCATCCGCCGCTGGCTGGATGCTCCGTGGTGCTCCTACGATGGGGATCCGGTCGTGGAGGTCGAGCATTCGATCGACGAGATGCTCCACCGGCTGCGCCTCCGGGCTGCGGAGAAGAGCCGCACGCCCGACCGGCAGGCGGCACAGGATTACCGGGCAGCGCGGATCGCCTGTCTCGGCGGGGCCTATTACCCCGATGCCGACCGGACGCTGCGCTTCTCCTACGGACGGGTCCGCGGGCTGGATACGCGCGGATTCCAGACCCGCTTCTCGGAGATCGCCGACAAGGATGACGGCGTGAATCCCGACTACCGCCGCACGGACCGCCTCCGGGAACTCGATGCGGCGTGCCGCGAAGGAGCACTGGCCGATACGCCGCTCTGCTTCATCACCGACGGCGACGTGACGGGCGGGAATTCCGGGAGTCCGATGCTCGATGCCCGGCTGCGGCTGATCGGACTGGTCTGCGACTGCAACTGGGAGTCGATGACACGCGACTACGGCTACGATCCCGACCTGCACCGGGTCATTACCGTCGATGTGCGGAGCATCCTGATGCTCATCGACCGTTACGGCGGGGCCGGGGAACTCGTGGCGGAGATGACCGCGGCGCAGTGAGCCTCCGGGCGTTGGAATGTGATCGGGGCGCGGGAGTAATCCGCATCAATCCGTTCACTCGTTGAGGCTCCGCTTCCGGTGGCTTCGGGACGGCGTTTTCTGTCCGCCGTGGCCTGGGGTCCGGCGCGGAGTCTTTCCCGCCCGCTCTTCCCGCCCGCTCTTCCCGCCCGCTCTCCGCCGCTCCCCGCTGCTCCCCGGGGCTCCCCGGGGCTGCTTCTCTCTCTTCTCTCTGTCGGGCAACGAAAAAACGGAACGTTCAGACGTTCCGTTTTTTCGTGTTTTTGGTGATGCGGCCGAGGTGTTGGAGGAGTTGTTCGCTGAACTCCTCGCGGCGGTGCTTGAGGTTGGCCCGCCACCCCTGCCAGCGCGTGTAGCGCAGCCGTTTCTCGGGATAGATGTCCCGGATCGTCACCAGGATCCCCGTCTCCTCCACCCCTCCGAAATCGGGGTTCGAAACCGTGTCGAAAACCCGCATCGTCGGCGAGAGATTCATGTAGGCGTTGATCAGCGGCGGGATGTTCTCGTTGAACTCACGCACCTTCTGGATCAGGATCCGGTAATTCTCCATGTAGGTTTCGCCCGAGAAGAGCTCCTCGTAGTAGGGGTCGTCCAGGTCGAGCTGAATCGGATGGATCCCCTCGACCAGCCCCTCGCGGTCGGGGAAGTAGCGGCGCAGGAACCAGATCAGCGCATTGCGCGCCACGGCCTTGTAGGTGGTGTACATGGTGACCTTGCCGAAGAGGTATTTCGCTCTGGGATTCAGTACGATCAGCGCCCCGAGTCCGTCCCAGAGGTTATCCAGGGCGTAGATGCTCTTCGAGTTGCCGCGGGCCTGGTAGGAGGGCTGGATGAACGAACGTCCGAGTTCGATGGTCCGGGGCAGGTATTTTTGGCGGAAGCGCTCGCTGAAGCGGAAGTAGTGCTCCGTGGAGAGGTGGCGCGGATAGGGTGTGGTGCAGATGATGAACCGGTAGCCGCCGATGATCTCCTGCGCGGCGGGGTCCCAGACGATGAGCTGGTAGTAGCCGTCGGGCGCGAGGTCCTCCTCGTCGATGTCGACCTCATGGCCCGTACCGCCTCCGGCGCCGCGGAACGCCACCTCGCGCAGACGCCCGATCTCGCGCATCAGCGACGGGCACTCCGAAGCCGGGAAGATATAGATTTCGTTGCCGGCCTTGTGGGTATCGCGGACCTTGCGGGCGGGGGTGAGTTCCGCAAGCAGCAGCTCCCGGTCGACGGGTTCGATGATGGGTTCCATGTTTTTCTGTTGCATGACACCGCAAAAATACCAATAATTAGCGGTATTTTGCCGGTTTGTCGAGCGTTTTTTCCAATGAATAGACCTTTTTGCGGACCTCTTCGACCTGTTCGCGAAGGGATCCGCAGGGTTGGAGTTCCGCAACCGTGATCGGATCGCCCACAACGATCCGGAAGTGGCGGCCCTTCTGGGAGAACATCTCGTCGGGGAGCCACAGCATCTCGATGTTGAACTTCACGCCCAGGGCCTTGCGCAGGTGGTAGACCCGGTAGAAGAAGTTCGACAGACGCCCTTCGACGAAGACCGGCACGATTTTCCGTTGCGAGGCATAGGCTTTTTTCAGGAAGCTGATTTTCCATTCGGGGTCGGTGACCCGGCCGTTGACTGTCCGCGAGCAGAGCCCCGCGGGGAAGGTCAGGATCGGGCGCTCGCCGAAGAACTCCTCGTCGAATTTCCGTGCGTAGGCCGCGTTTTGCGAGCCGTGTTTGTTGACGGGGATCCAGAGCGGACGCAGCGGTTCGAGGTGCATCAAGAGGTCGTTGACCACCACGCGGGCGTCGCCGAAGTGTTCGATCAGCTTGTCGGCGAGCATCATGCCGTCCATGCCCCCGAAGGGGTGGTTCGAGACGAAGAGGTAGCGGCCCTTCGGGTCGAGGCGGTCGAGCCCCTCTATCGAGTAGGAGACCTGCCATTCGCGGAAGGCCGCACGGATAAACTCCTGGGGCGGCAGCGTCCAGTAGTTGGCGAGGATGTGGTTGATCTCGCGTTCGTGGATCGTGCGCCGCAGCCACGTGACCACCGGACGGGGAATCCAGCGGGCCGCGCGCGGGGCTTTCTCCCTGATTACGGCGCCGATATCGATCTGGGGCATGGGGTCTTCGAAAATTTAATACCACAAATATACGGATTCTTTTTCAGAAAAACACTAACTTTACACCCAAATAGACCTTTGTCGACCGCAACCATGCCGCTCTATCATACACCCGTGCTTCTGGAAGAGTCTGTGGGCCTGCTCGGTATCGTGCCGGAGGGGACCTACGCCGACCTCACGTTCGGCGGAGGCGGACATTCGCGCCGCATTCTCGCCGATCTGGGGCCCGAAGGGCGCCTCTACGCCTTCGACCAGGACCGCGATACCCGGGCGAACTGCCCCGACGATCCGCGCTTCCACTACGTCGAAAGCAACTTCCGCTTCCTGCGCGGGGCGCTGCGGTTACGTGGCGTGATGGAGGTCGACGGCATTCTGGCCGACCTCGGGGTTTCGTCGCACCACTTCGACGCCCTCGAACGGGGTTTCTCGTTCCGCGGCGATGCGCCGCTCGACATGCGCATGAACCAGCGCGGACGCCTCACGGCGGCCGATGTCGTGAACACCGCCCCGGTTGAGGAGCTGACCCGCATTCTGGGCGACTGGGGCGAACTGGAGACTCCGTGGAAGGTGGCCAACTGCTTGGTGAAGGCCCGGGCGGCGGCGCCCGTGACCACGACGGCGCAGCTGGTCGAGGCGGTGAAACCCTGCACTCCGGCCAAGGATGCCGCAAAGTTCCTCACGAAACTCTTCCAGGCCCTGCGCATCGAGGTCAACGGCGAGATGGAGGCGTTGAAGATGGCCCTGGAGCAGAGTCTCAAGGTGCTGAAACCCGGCGGGCGGCTGGTGGTGATCTCCTACCACTCGCTCGAAGACCGCCTGGTGAAGAATTTCCTGCGCAGCGGGAACTTCTCGGGTGAGGCCGAGAAGGACTTTTTCGGGCGCTCGCTGGCCCCCTTCGAGGCGGTGACCCGCAAGGCGGTGGTCCCCTCCGCGGAGGAGCTGGCCCGCAATCCCCGCTCCCGTTCGGCCAAGCTCCGGGCGGCCGTAAAACGCTGATGCCATGTACCGCGATCACGAATTCGATCCCATCACCCCCGAAGAGGAGGCCCGCCGCCGGGAGGAGGCGGAGTTCGCGCGGCGCGTGCGGCGCGAGGTGCGCCGCATGGAGCGCGGGGAGGCCGACGAGGAGATCCGTGCCGACGAGGAGCGCGAAGCCGCAGAACAGGCCGAAGCCCAGGCCCGCGAGGCTCGCGAACGGCGCCGTCGGTCGAGTACCTTCTGGCAGCTCTTTTCGGGTTCGATCCTCGTGCGGAAGGGTGTTTCGCAGTATTATCCCTACCTGTTGACCATTGCCGGGACCTTCTTCCTGAGCATCGTGGTGATGTTCTGGTCCCTGCACCTCGACATGCGTTATACGCGCCTTGCGCGCGACGTGCAGAAGCTCCGCGAACGTTCGATCCGCCTCCAGGAGCAGCGTTTCCAGCGGACGACCCATTCGGCCATCATCGAGGAACTCCACGCGCGCGGCATCGACCTCTACGACCCGCTCGCCCCGGGCGAAATCATCGAAAACTGACCGGCGATGAAGCAGGAACGATCGAAAGTCAAGAGCGATATTCTGTTGCGGGTGAGGCTGTTGTACGTGCTGTTCATCCTCGTCGGGGGTGTCGTGCTCGCACGCCTCGTCTGGGTGCAGCTCTTCAGTTCGGAGGTGGCCTACAACGCCGACCGGCTGGCCAGCCGCATCTTCACCCGGGAGGTGATCCCGGCCCAGCGCGGCAGTATCCTCTCGCGGGACGGCGAACCGCTCGCCACGTCGATTTTCCGCTATCAGGCCGCCTTCGACTTCGCATCCCCGGGGCTCGACTCGCTCGACACCTTCCGCGAACAGTCCGATTCGCTGGCCAAGCTCCTGGCTGCCTTCTTCAGGGACAAGCCCGCTTCGGCCTATGCCCGGATGTTCCGCGACGAACACGCCCGGCGTTACCGGCTGGTGCGGCCCCGGGATACGACCTACCTCAAGTCGAAAGGGTTGATTGCCCGCTTCATCAACCGGCTCCGGGGCGAGGAGTATGTCACGCACTGCATCTACGACACGCTGCGCGACCATACGCCCGTGAACATCTTTCCCCGCGAGGTGGATTATGCCGAGTGGGAGGTGCTGCGGCGCTATCCGCTGCTGAACTGGAACATGGGCATGGTCTACAACCTTGTCGAGCGTGACGAACGCATCTACCCGCAGGGCGAGCTGGCCCGGCGGACGATCGGCCTGACGGGTGACCGCGGCAACTACGGCATCGAGGAGGCCTACCGCGAAGAGCTGGCCGGGAAGCCCGGCAAGGCGCTGCGGCAAAGGATCGCCCGGGGGTTCTACGGCCGGGTGGCGGGCGGCGACCACGAGGACCCGGTGGACGGGTACGACGTGGTGACGACACTCGACGTCGATCTGCAGGATGTCGCCGACAAGGCCCTGCGGCAGCAGCTGGAGCGCCAGAATGCCGTTTGGGGCACGACGATCGTCATGGAGGTCCGCACGGGCGAGATCCTGGCTCTGGCAAACCTTGGACGCGATCCCGGCGGCGGTTACTCCGAACGCGAAAACTACGCCCTGAGCCGTTCGATGGAGCCGGGATCGACCTTCAAGCTGGCCACGATGCTCACGCTGCTGGACGATGCCCGGATGTCGCCCGCGACGGTCTACGACGCCCACAACGGCGATCCGGTGACGGTGGGTCCGGCACGGAACATCCGCGATTCGCACCGCGGTGACCATGAGATCGACTTCCGGCGTGCCGTGGCCTCGTCGTCGAACGTCTACTTCGCCGAGGCGGTATGGGACCGCTACGGCATTACGGGCAAAAAGTTCGATTACAGCAAGTATCTCCACGAGACGCTGCACCTGGGCGAGACCGTCGGGCTGGAGCGCCTCGGTGAGCGCAAGCCCTCGATCACGACCGACTGGAAGGTCCCCGATCCGGGGGTGATGCTCGTCAAGATGGCCTACGGATACCGCGTGCGGCTGGCGCCGATCCAGATGATCACCTTCTACAACGCCATCGCCAACGGCGGAAAGATGATCTCTCCGGTGCTGATCCGCGAACTGCGGCGCGGCGACCGGGTGGAGGAGCGCTTCGAAAGCCGCACGATCGCCTCGTCGATCGCCTCGCGTTCGACCCTGCACGAGGTGCAGCGATGCCTGCAGGCCGTCTGTACGGAGGGTACGGCCAGCAACTTCTTCCGTGACACGACGCGCGTCCGGGTGGCGGCCAAGACCGGTACGGCGCAGATCACCGCCCCGACCGAGGGCGGACGTCCCTATCTGGGTTCGATGATCGCCTACTTCCCGGCCGATGCTCCGCGCTATACGGTGCTGACGACGATCGAGACCCGGGCCCAGCCCGGCAAGGCCTACTACGGAGGTCCGCTGGCCGGACCGGTGGTGAAGCGCATGGTCGACTACATCTACAACCGCGGCCACGACTGGTACGGAAGGGTCGAGTCCGACGGCCCGCGCCGCTATCCGGAACGGATCAAGGGGGGCGACATCGCCCAGATCCGCCGTGTGGCGGGGAAGTTCTCGCCCCGCACGGAATACGATCACCGCACGGGGTGGGGAAAGGTCCGGGTGGACAGCCTTGCCCGGGTGGTCGTCACGACCCTTCCCGACACCCCGGGCGTCATGCCCGACGTGCGCGGCATGGGGCTGAAGGATGCGCTGTTCCTGCTCGAAAGCCGCGGGCTGAAGGTCCGCTTCTCGGGGCAGGGGAGCGTTGTGCAGCAAACGATTCCCGCCGGGTCCCGCATTACGCCGGGCGCGGCGGTAACCATAACGTTGAAATGAGATGAAAAAAATTGAGGAAATACTGCATTACACGCCTGTCGGGGCGGTGCATGGCGATCCTGAAACCGAAATCGGGGGTCTGACCTACGATTCGCGGAACGTCCGGCCCGGCGACTGCTTCTTCGCCATTCGCGGGACGCAGAGCGACGGGCACGACTATATTCCGATGGCGGTCGGGAAGGGTGCCGCGGCGGTGGTCTGCGAGCAGCTGCCCGCCGAACCCGCCGAAGGGGTGGCCTACGTCGTGGTCCCGGATTCGGCCGGGGCGATGGCCGACCTGGCTGCGGCCTTCTACGGCTTCCCGAGCCGGGAGCTGAAGCTCGTGGGCATCACCGGCACGAACGGCAAGACGACGACCGTGACGCTGCTGTACGACCTGGTGCGGGCCCTGGGCTATCGCGCGGGGCTGATCTCCACGGTGGTCTACAAGGTCGACGGCCGCGAGATCGAGGCCACGCACACCACGCCCGACCCGATCCGTCTGAATGCCATGATGCGCGAAATGGCCGATGCGGGGTGCGAATTCTGCTTCATGGAGTGCTCGTCGCACGCCATCGTGCAGGAGCGGACCCGCGGGCTCGATTTCGCCGGGGGGATCTTCTCGAACATCACCCACGACCACCTCGACTACCACAAGACCTTCGCCGAGTACATCCGGGCCAAGAAACGCTTCTTCGACGGGCTGCCCAAGGGGGCCTTTGCGCTGACGAACGCCGACGACCGAAACGGAATGGTGATGGTGCAGAACACCGCCGCGGCGGTGAGCACCTATTCGCTGCGGGAGATGGCCGATTTCCGCTGCAAGATCATCGAAATGCACGTCGACGGAATGCTGCTGCGCATCGACGGGCAGGAGCTCTGGACGGGGCTCCTGGGACGCTTCAACGCCTACAACCTCGTGGCCGTCTACGGTGCCGCGGTGCTGCTGGGGCTCGACCGCGGGGAGGTGCTGCGCGTGCTGTCGACGCTGCACCCCGTGAGCGGGCGTTTCGAGATCGTCCGTGCCGGGAACGGGACCGTGGCCGTGGTCGACTACGCCCATACGCCCGATGCGCTGGAGAATGTCCTGCGCACGATCGAGGAGATCCGCACGCCCGCACAGCAGCTGATCGTGGTGTGCGGCTGCGGCGGCGACCGCGACCGCACGAAGCGTCCCGAAATGGCCCGGATTGCCGTGAAGTACGCCTCGACGGCGATCTTTACGTCGGACAACCCCCGGCATGAGTCTCCCGAGGCGATCCTCGACGAGATGGTCGCGGGGCTGCAGCCCGGAACGCGCTGCGTGCGCATCACGGACCGCGCGGAGGCGATCCGCACGGCGGTGCTGCTCTCGCACCCCGGGGATATCCTGCTCGTGGCCGGAAAGGGGCACGAGACCTACCAGATCCTGGGCGACGTGAAACACCATTTCGATGACCGCGAGGAGGTCCGCAAGGCCTTCGGGCTCCTCGCCGCGACGCAAAAAAACTGACAATCGATTTCTAATTCCCATACGCAGACATGCTTTACCATCTTTTCAAGTATCTGGACGAAGCCTACGACCTGCCCGGTTCGGGCATGTTCCAGTACATTTCGTTCCGCGCCGCGGCGGCGATCATCCTCTCGCTGCTGATCGTCATCATCTTCGGGCGGCGGATCATCGACTTCCTGCGCCGCAAGCAGATCGGCGAGGAGATCCGCGACCTCGGACTCCAGGGCCAGCTCCAGAAAAAGGGCACCCCGACGATGGGCGGAGTGATCATCCTCGTGGCCATTCTGGTTCCGATGCTGCTCGTCGGAAAACTCGACAACATCTACGTGCAGCTGATGCTGGTTTCGACCGTCTGGCTGGGGTTCATCGGCGGACTGGACGACTACATCAAGGTCTTCCGCCACCGCAAGGAGGGGCTCAAGGGGCGCTTCAAGGTCGTGGGACAGGTCGGGCTGGGCATCATCGTCGGGACGACCATGTGGCTCTCGCCCGACATCGTGGTCCGCGAAAAGACGACGCAGCCCGTGCAGACGGTCTATACGGATGCGGACGGCACGGTGATCGGAAGCGTGCAGCGCAACGTGGTCCTCAGCTCCGAGAGCCGCAAAACCACGCAGACGACCATCCCCTTCGTCAAGAACAACGAGTTCGACTACGGCTGGCTCACGGGTGGCAGCGAAACGGCCACCTGGCTGCTCTACGTGCTGGTGGCGATCTTCGTCGTCACGGCCGTCTCGAACGGCGCGAACCTCACGGACGGACTCGACGGCCTGGCTACGGGCGTCTCGGTGCCGATCGTCGCGGTGCTGGGCGTGCTGGCCTACCTCTCCGGGCACATCGTCTACGCCGACTACCTCAACATCATGTACATCCCCGACAGCGGCGAACTGGTGGTCTTCGCCGCGGCACTCGTGGGTGCGCTGGTCGGATTCCTCTGGTACAACTCCTTCCCGGCGCAGATCTTCATGGGCGATACCGGTTCGCTCTCGATCGGCGGCGTGATTGCCGTCTTCGCCCTCTGCATCCGCAAGGAGCTGCTGCTGCCGATCCTCTGCGGGGTCTTCCTCGTCGAGAGCTTCTCGGTGATGATGCAGGTCGGCTGGTTCAAGTACACCAAACGCAAGTACGGCGAGGGACGCCGCATCCTGCTCATGTCGCCGATCCACCACCACTACCAGAAAAAGGGGATTTTCGAAACGAAGATCGTCATCCGTTTCTGGATCATTTCGCTGCTGCTGGCGGCCATTACGTTGGTCACGTTGAAGATTCGATAATATGAAAAACATCGTCGTACTCGGCGGCGGCATCAGCGGCTACGGCTCCGCGATCCTCGCCAAAAAGAAGGGCTTCGGGGTCTTTCTCTCCGATGCCGGAAAGATTGCCGAACGCTTCCGTTCGAAACTCGACGAGTGGGAGGTGCCCTACGAGGAGGGCGGACACACCGAGGAGCGCATCCTTGCCGCCACGGAGGTCGTCAAGTCCCCGGGCATCCCCGACACGGCGCCCATCGTGCGGCGGGTGCGCGAGGCGGGCATTCCGGTGATCTCGGAGATCGAGTTCGCGGGCCGCTACATGGGCCGCGCGAAGTGCATCTGCATCACCGGCTCGAACGGAAAGACCACCACCACGTCGATCGTCTACAAGATCCTGCGCGACGCGGGTTACAACGTGGCCCTCGGGGGCAACATCGGCGAGAGCTTCGCCTATTCCGTGGCTACGGGCGCATACGACTGGTACGTCCTGGAGCTGAGCTCGTTCCAGCTCGACGGCATGTTCCGCTTCCGGGCCCACATCGGCGTGCTGATGAACATCACGCCCGACCACCTCGACCGCTACGACCACTGCTTCCAGAACTACGTCGACGCCAAGATGCGCATCACGCAAAACATGACCTCGCGCGACTGGTTCGTCTACTCGGGCGACGACGAGGTGATCCGCGAGCAGCTCCCGAAATACGACCTGCGGATGCGTCAGCTGCCATTCATGGCCCACAGCGCCGTGGCGAGCAGCTCCGGTGACGCCTTCCTGTGCGACGGCGTGTTCACGGCGACGGCCGGGAAGGCGTCGGTCGAGATCGACACCTCGAAGCTGCAGATCAAGGGGCTGCACAACGCCTACAACGCCATGGCCGCGGCGCTCGCGGCACTGGCCGCCGGGGTCGATCCCGTGCGGATCCGCCGCTCGCTCTACGACTTCGCGCCCGTCGAGCACCGCCTCGAACCGGTGCTCGAAAAGGACGGCGTGCTGTGGATCAACGACTCGAAGGCCACGAACGTCGACTCGGTCTACTATGCGCTGGAGAGCATGACGCGCCCGGTGGTGTGGATCGCCGGCGGCACCGACAAGGGCAACGACTACGAGCCCCTGAAGGCCTTCGCCCGTGAAAAGGTCCATACGCTGGTCTGCATGGGGCTGGACAACGAGAAACTCGTGCGCGAGTTTACGGGCGTGGTTCCGCAGATCGTTTCGACGGCGTCGCTCGACGCCGCGATGGAGGCCTGCAAGGCCGCGGCACGCCCGGGCGACGCCGTGCTCCTGTCGCCGGCCTGCGCCAGCTTCGATCTCTTCAAGAATTACGAAAACCGCGGCGAACTCTTCAAGGAGTGGGTCCGGAGACACGCTTAGAAGATGGTGCGCGACGGAGCCGGATACGATGAACGGACCGCGGCCGAATGGGCCCGCGATGCCGCGCCGCGCCACGGTCGCCAGATGGGGCGCAGTGAGGTTTCCGAACCCGCGGACGGTGCCTCCGAAGGCCCGGACCCGGCGCCTCGGACCGCGCGCGCCGGAGCGGCTGCCGCGGCTGCCGCGGAGCCCGAGAAACCGCGGTTCAGGATCTTTACCGGCGACCGGGTCCTTTGGATCATCATCGCCGCCCTGGCCGTGATTTCGGTGCTGGTGGTCTACTCCTCGACGGCCAAAATGGCCTATGACGCCCATACGGCCCGTTCGACGGCCCATTTCCTGCGGCAGCAGCTGATGATTCTGGGCTTCAGCCTCGTCATCATGGTCGCCGTGCAGAAGATCAACTGCCGCATCTACAACCTCTTTTCCCGGCCGATCTACTTCCTTTCGGTAGCCCTGACCCTGGCCGTCTACTTTATCGGCGCGACAACCAACGGGGCCGCACGCTGGATCCCGCTGGGACCCTTCCAGTTCCAGCCTTCCGAGGCGCTGAAGGTCGCCACGGTGCTCTTCCTGGCCCGGCAGCTGGCCGGCCGCCAGTCGAAAATCGACCGGATCCGGATCGTCCCGACCTGGAAATTCTGGACCTGGCGCTCCTCGGCCCTCCAGCGGAAGATCTGGCGCGAAGGAACCTGGCCCATTCTGATGCCCGTGCTGGTATCGTGCCTGGTGATCTTCCCCGCACACACCTCGTCGGCCGTGCTGGTTTTCCTGGCCTCCTGGGTGATGATGCTTATCGGACGGGTGCGCTTCAGCGAACTGATGAAACTCGTGGGGTGGGCCGTCGTCGGGGTTGTGCTCATCATGACGCTCAACCTCGGGCGCAGCGAAACAGCCGAAGGCCGTGTCTCGACCTGGATCCACCTCTGGACGCAGCCCCAGACCGAAAAACCCATCGAACACCTCACCGATACCGAACGTTCGATGATCGCCATCCACAACGGCGGAATCTTCGGCGAAGGGGCCGGTCAGAGCGCCATGCGCGTGGAGATGATCCACCCCGAGAGCGACTACGCCTACGCCTTCTTCGTCGAGGAGTACGGCATCATTCTGGCCGTGCTGCTGCTGATGCTCTACCTGTGGATCTTCTTCCGGGCGATCGAGATTTTCCGCCGCTGCGGAACGGCCTTCCCGGGGCTGCTGGTCCTGGGATTGGCACTGTTGATCACGTGTCAGGCCCTGCTGCACATCATGGTGACGGTGAACCTGATCCCCGAGACGGGACAGACTCTGCCGCTTATCTCACGCGGCGGCTCGTCGGTGCTCTTTACGACCATCGCGCTGGGGATGATCCTGAGCGTGAGCCGCCAGAACGACGAGCAGTCGCACGACCGCCCGAAGAGCGAGGAACTGCAGATCAACGAGTAGAATGGAGAATTGAAAATTGGGAATTGAAAATTTGGGGATAACGGCGGTCTGAAGGCTTTGGTTTTCCAAAATTGAGAATTGAAAATGAGGAATTAAGGAAAACTGGCGGTCTGATAGTTTCGACCTTCCATTTCCCGGAAAAGGTTTCCACATAAAGTCCCCTCCGCGGAGGGGATTTAGGGGAGGGTAGATTTGGATACGCGGCCACGGGCCGCGAGCAACGGCGGTCGGTGCTTTCCCTACCGGTGAGACGCCGCAGTTCAGGTCGGGATCGTACCTTCGGCCTTTTCCCTGCCTGAGGCGGGGGTTTGGGGGTGGGTCAGATTTGCATACGCGGCCACGGGCCGCGAGCAACGGCGGCCGGAAACACTCCGGCGGTCGGTATATGATTAGTAAAAGGAATAATCCTATATATCATATCATGGAAGATATTCGTTTGGACAAATACCTGTGGGCCGTGCGGGTCTTCAAGACCCGAAGCGATGCCGCCGATGCCATCCGCACCAACAAAGTCACCGTGAACGGCTCCTATGCCAAACCGTCGCGTGAGGTGAAGATCGGCGACGTGATCGCCGTGCGGAAGCAGCAGGTGACCTACTCCTACAAGGTCCTCGACCTGGTATCGAGCCGTCAACCGGCCAAGAATGTCCCCGCCTACTGCCTCAACATTACGCCGCAGGAGGAGCTGGACAAACTCAACGTTCCGCGCGAGACGATCTTCGTCTTCCGCGACCGCGGGACGGGACGCCCCACCAAGAAGGAGCGGCGCGAACTCGATACGCTCATGGACGACCTCTATTACGACGACGAGGAGTAACCTGCCCCTTTGCCTCTCTTCCTCTCGGTCTTTCCCGAAAATACGAAGGCCGCCTCCATCTGTGGAGGCGGCCTTCGCGTTTGCATGTACGGGTTATTTCTTGTTGAAAAAGTTCATCGTCATGGCGCAGCCCTGGGTGACAAACGATCGGATGGCGTCGACAAAGACCTTCAACCGTTCGGGCATCGCCTGCCGCTCCTCGTCGGTCCACTCGCCCAGCACGTAGTCGACCTGATGCCCTTTCGGGAAATCGCCGCCCACACCGAAACGCATCCGGGCATACTCCTCGGTGCCCAGCAGCTCGGCGATGTTTTTCAGACCGTTGTGGCCTCCGGCACTCCCTTTGGGGCGCAGGCGCAGGGCCCCGAACGGCAGTGCGATGTCGTCCGAAATGACCAGGAGGTTCTCCCGGTCGATCTTTTCGGCATCCAGCCAGTAGCGCACGGCCTTTCCCGAGAGGTTCATGTAGGTCGAGGGCTTCAACAGGAGAAGCGTGCGGCCCTTGTAGCGGACCTCGGCCACATCACCGTAGCGTGCCGTGGTAAAAACAGCGTTGGACGCCTCTGCAAGGGCGTCCAACACTTTGAAACCGATGTTGTGGCGGGTTCCGGCGTACTCGGCGCCGATGTTCCCGAGCCCAACAATGAGGTATTTCATGCCGGTTCAGCGACTATTTGCCGGCAGCCTCGGCACCGCGCGATGCACGGGTTACGCGAACGGCGCAGACGGCCGTCGTAGCCGGGGTCACGAACTTCAGGTTCTCGAACTGCAGGTCGCCGACGAAGATCGTCTTGCCTACGCCGAGCGTCGTCACGTCGACGACAATCTCGTCGGGGAGGTTCTCGACCAGGGCGCTCACGGTCAGCTTGCGGGCCGACAGCACGAGCTTACCGCCGACCTTCACACCCTCGGCGTTGCCGGTCAGGCGTACCGGAATGGCGATCGAAACGGGTTTCCCGGCAGCGATGCGGTAGAAATCCATGTGGAGGATCTCCTCACGAACGGGGTGGAACTGAGCCTCGCGCAGTACGGCGAGCTCCTTCTTGCCCTCAAGGTCGAACTCGACGATGTAGGAGTTGGGGGTGTAGATCAGGGGTTTGACCTCACGCGGGTCTACGGAGAACATCTCCGTTTCGCCGTTTCCGCACAGTACGCAGGGTACCAAACCCTCGCGGCGCACGGCTTTGGCGGCCTTCTTGCCGAACTCGGCACGTTTGGTGGCCTTTACCGAAATGGTTTTCATGGTGTTTGTGTTTTTTAGTGTTACCTGCGGCGGTTCTCAATGCGGCCTCGGCGGGTCGCATCCCATTTCCGCCTGTTCGGGGTGCAAAGATAAGCATTTGGATCGAAAAAAGAAACTTCGCGACCCGAAAAACGCCCGGAATCACCCTTTTACACGAAAAAACGGGGAAGCGACAACACGCCTCCCCCGTTTTTTCAGTTCCTGAGACCTTTATTTCATGCCCCGGAGGTGCTTCTCCCAGGCCCAGGCGGCAGCCAGCGTCTCGTCGAGCGTGCGCTCGGCCTTCCAGCCCAATTCGGTATTGGCCAGCGTCGGGTCGGCCCAGATGGCAATGATGTCGCCCTCGCGGCGCGGTGCGATCTTGTAGTTGAGCTTCAGGTGGTTGACCTCCTCGAACTTGCGGACCAACTCCAGCACCGAGACTCCGCGGCCCGTTCCGACGTTGAAGATCTCGTAGGGAGTCTTGTTCTTGTCCTCGATCATGCGGCGGATGGCGGCCACGTGGGCGCGGGCCAGGTCCACAACGTCGATGTAGTCGCGGATGCACGAACCGTCGGGCGTCGGGTAGTCGTCACCGAACACCGAGAGGCATTCGCGGATTCCGGCGGCCGTCTGCGTGATGTAGGGCACGAGGTTCTGCGGCACGCCGCGCGGCAGTTCGCCGATCATGGCCGACGGGTGGGCGCCGATGGGGTTGAAGTAGCGCAGGGCGATACCCTTCAGCCCGGGATAGGCGGCCAGCGAGTCGCGCAGGATGTCTTCGCACATCTGCTTCGTGTTGCCGTAGGGCGAGGTGGCCGGTTTGCGGGGCGTCTGCTCCGTGACGGGCTGCTTCTCGGGCTCGCCGTAGACGGTGCACGACGACGAGAAGACGATGTTCTGGCGTCCGAACTCGCGCATCAGCGAGATGACGTTCATGAATGACGTGAGGTTGTTGCCGTAGTATTCGAGGGGTTTCTGAACCGACTCGCCGACGGCCTTCGAGGCGGCGAAGTGGATCACCGAATCGAATTCATACTGTTCGAAAACCTTGCGGAAGGCTTCGCGGTCGCAGCAGTCGACCTGAACGAAGGGGATATCCACGCCGGTGATCTTGCGCACGCCCTCGACAGCGCCCATGTCGCTGTTGGAGAAGTTGTCGACGATGACGACGTCGTAACCGGCATTGATAAGTTCCACGGTGGTGTGCGAACCGATGTAACCGGCTCCGCCGCTCACCAAGACACACGATTTTTTCATAAGTCGCAAAGATGATTGATTGAATAACAAAGATATAAAATTTTTTTGGAACAAGCGTGTAGGTAAGGGTGAAAAATGTTCTGCGCACTCGACGTTCGAGGCGCGGAAATGCTTCGAAAACCATTCGCGGGTTCAGCAGCCCCTAAAACTGGTTTCTTAAACCGGGCGGATTCACGCTGCGGGAACCACTAAAGGTTCAGCAGTCCCTAAAACTGGTTTCTTAAACCGGGCGGATTTACGCTGCGGGAACTACTAAAGGTTCAGCAGCCCCTAAAACCGGTTTCTTAAACCGGCGGCACCTTTTGGTGTCAAAAGGTGCCACCAAAACCAGCCGCAAGTCGCTTTCGCGGGAATCTTCGGAATTCCGAGCGCCCGGAACGGGAGGCTGTAAAGGCCGGATCTTACTGCACCCGTTCAGCGAGGATTTCCGAAGATTCTTTTTTCGCGAAAAACGAGAGTGCGCCCGCCTTGGAATGTGGAAAGGATCGGAAACCAATCACCGCTCCCGACGGTCGAAGCACGAAAATGCTTCGGAAACCATTCGCGGGTTCAGCAGCCCATAAAACCCGGCTCTTAGCCGGGACTGACAAATTGTAATCCCGGGTGCGAAAAATAAATGTCGGCGGATGTCTGTTTTCGGAAAATTGTCGTATATTTGTAACAGATTGATAGCCCGATAACTGGAAATTCATCAAAACATTAACGCGATATGTACGGAAAAATCAAGGAGCATCTGCAACATGAACTCGCCGAAATCGAGGCTGCAGGGCTTTACAAGCACGAACGGATCATCTCGTCGCCCCAGCGTGCCGAGATCGAGGTTGCAGGTCGGAAGGTTCTGAACTTCTGCGCCAACAATTACCTCGGACTTTCGGACAATCCCCGTCTCATCGAGGCCGCCAAACGTGCCATGGATGCCCGCGGTTACGGCATGTCCTCCGTGCGCTTCATCTGCGGCTGCCAGGACATCCACAAGGAGCTTGAAAAGGCCGTTTCGGACTACTTCGGAACCGAGGACACGATCCTTTATGCCGCCTGCTTCGATGCCAACGGCGGCGTCTTCGAACCCCTCTTCACCGAGGAGGACGCCATCATCTCCGACGCCCTGAACCACGCCTCGATCATCGACGGCGTGCGCCTCTGCAAGGCCGTGCGCTACCGCTATGCCAATGCCGACATGGCCGACCTGGAGGAGTGCCTCAAAAAGGCCCAGGCGCAGCGTTTCCGCATCATCTGCACCGACGGCGTCTTCTCGATGGATGGCAACGCCGCACCACTGGACAAGATCTGCGCCCTGGCCGAGCAGTACGACGCCCTGGTGATGGTCGACGAGTGCCATTCGGCCGGTGTGCTGGGCAAGACGGGCCGCGGCATCACCGAACTCTACAACCTCCGCGGGCAGGTCGACATCCTGACCGGTACGCTGGGCAAGGCCTTCGGCGGCGCCGTGGGCGGATTCACCACCGGCCGCAAGGAGATCATTGACATGCTGCGCCAGCGTTCGCGACCCTACCTCTTCTCGAATTCGCTGCCGCCCGCCGTCGTGGGGGCCGGGATCGAGATGTTCAGGATGCTGGCCGAAAGCAACGAACTGCACGACCGTCTGGTGGCCAATGTCGAGCACTTCCGGGCCGGGATGATGTCCGCCGGGTTCGACATCAAACCCACGCAGTCGGCGATCTGTGCCGTGATGCTCTACGACGCCAAGTTGTCGCAGGACTTCGCCGCGAAACTGCAGGACGAGGGCATTTTCGTCACGGGATTCTACTATCCGGTCGTTCCGAAGGGCCAGGCCCGCATCCGGGTTCAGGTCTCCGCAGGCCACACCTTCGAACAGCTCGACCGCTGCATTGCCGCCTTCACGAAGATCGGCAAGGAGTTGAACGTTCTCAAATAAAATAACTTAGAGACATGGCTAAAACCGCATTGGATGCGATCGACCGCAAGATCCTCAAGTACCTCATCAAGAATGCACGTATGCCGTTCCTGGAGATCGCCCGGGAGTGCGGCATTTCGGGTGCGGCCATCCACCAGCGCATCCGCAAACTCGACGAAGCGGGTGTCATCCTGGGCAGCCGCCTGATCGTGGACCCCAAGGTGATGGGTTTCGACGTCTGTGCCTACATCAGCATCATGCTCAAGGACCCGCAGTTGCAGGCCCGGACGGTCGAGGAGCTGAAGAAGGTCGACGAAATCGTCGAGTGCCACTACATTACGGGCAAGGGGAATATCCTCGTGAAACTCTACTGCGTGGACAACGAGCACCTGATGCACACGATTTTCGATGGGATTCTGCGCATTCAGGGCATCTCCACCACCGAGACGAACATCTCGCTGCAGGAGGTTTTCCAGCGCGAGGTCAACATCGATTTCATCGAGGATTAGCTCCCGCGCGGGGAGATTCCCCGAATACGGAAAACGGACGGCCCGTCGGGGTCGTCCGTTTTTTTGTAGAATATCCGCTTTCAGCACGAAGCGGCCAGCGACGAGGGCGTCACACCCTGCGAATCGCGTGCCCAGTCGCCGTGAACCCGGAGCACCTGTTCGATGATGTCGCGCACGGCACCTTCGCCTCCTTTGAACTCCGAGACGTAACGCGAGGCCTCGATCACCTCGGACGCGGCATCTGACGGGCAGACCGGAATCCCCACTTCACGCATACACTCCAGGTCGGGGATGTCGTCGCCCATGTAGATCACGTCGGAGGGTGCTACCCCCTCGTTCCGGAGGTATTCGTGCAGCGCCGCGATCTTGTCCATGCAGTCGACATAGTAGTGGCGGATTCCGAGCATCCGCAGCCGGTGTTCGAGCGTCTTGCCGCGTCCGCCGGTGATGATGCAGACGCGGTAGCCCAGTTTGATGGCGTAGGCCAGCGCATAGCCGTCCTTGGCGTTGTAGCGGCGGATGAAGTCGCCGTCGGGCGTGGGGATGATCCCCCCGTCGGTCATCACGCCGTCAACATCGAAGATGAAGGTCCGGCAGCGTGCTATCTGTTCCTTGAAGTTTTCCATATGTTTTCGCTGATTTGGGTATAGATCTCCTGAAGGGTCGGGTTGCCGTCGAGCAGGGCGAGGTGCCGCTCCTGGGTGGCGGTATCGTTGCGCACGGCGGGGCCGGTCTGCACGTCGCGCGGCGAGGAGCTGTCGCACGCCTTGGCCGCGGTCTCGGCGATCAGCGGCTTGAGCACCGCAAAGTCGAGCCCGGCGCTGCGGACCACCTCCTCGCCCAGGGCGTACATGTGGTTGGCGAAATTGCAGGCGAAGACCGCGGCGAGGTGCACTTTGCCCCGCTGTGTGGAGTCGGCCCAGAGCACTGTCCGGGAGAGCGTGCGGGCGAAGGATTCGAGTTCGGTCCGGAATCCGGGGTCTGCGGTTTCGAGGAAGACCGGGATCTCCGAAAAATCGATCCGGCGGCCCTTGGTGAAGGTCTGCATCGGGTAGAAGACGGCGCGATGGGTGAACCGCTCCGGAATGGCGCTCAGGGGTACGCTCCCGGCGGTGTGGGCGACGGCGGCCGACGCGGGGATCGGTAGCGTGGAGGCCACTTCGGCCACGGCGCGGTCGCTGACGGCGATCAGATAGATGTCGGCATCGTGGCGAAGCGCTTCGGGGTCGGCGGTCCAGCCGCAGCCGGCCAGGGCGGCGACGGTGCGGCCCCGTTCCGGGTTGCGGGCGAAGAGCTGGAGGAGTTCCAGGTCGCTTTCGGCGACGGCGCGGGCCAGGGCCTCCGCCAGGTTTCCGCTTCCGATAATGACGACTCGTTTCATCTCTTTTATTCTGGGTTTACAGCAGGTCTGTCAATCGCACGTTGTTCGGGGAGTGGAGAACCTCCTGTTTGAGCTGTTCCACTTCGCGGTTCATGCGGGCCAGTTCGGGGGTTTGTCCCAGGTCGAGGGTGGTTTGCCCGGTGCGTTCGACAGCTTCGAGGATTCCGTAGACGGTGACCGATGCGAGGTCGTGGGCCGGAGCGAAGGCCACTTCGCGTTCGCCGTCGCCGCTACGCACGGCGATGAGCTGCCCGGCCTGCACGAGCTGGAAGAGGATGTCGTTGACGATCCGGGTCGGGAGTCCGAGGCGTTCGCGGATCTCGTCGGCCGGGAGCGTCCCGCCGTGGTCGCGAAAATTCCGCGCCACGAGGATCATCACCGCGAGGAGCACCTTGCGGCGCTGGTCGTAGCTGATCCTGAGCGATTCGCGCTCCTCGGCGAAGCGGCTGATGTTCTGGTAGGCGAACGAGAGCTCGCCTCCGAAGAGGAGGATCTCCCAGGAGGTCTGCATCCAGATCAGGAAGAGCGGCAGGGCGGCGAAACTTCCGTAGATGGCGTTGTAGGAGGTCATCCAGCGCTGGACGTAGACGTAGCCCCACTGGAAGAGCAGGAAGATGGTTCCGGCGACGATTCCGGCCATCAGGGCGCTCTGGAAGCGCACCCGGGCGTTGGGGATGATCAGGTAGAGCAGCGTGAACATCGTCCAGATGACGACCATCGAGGCCAGGCGGGAGAGGGTCGTGAAGTACCATTTGTCGTAGAGTCCCAGCTGCTGTTCGATGTAGTTGCCGACGGCGTTGGCGAGGATCCAGAGCACGGGGACGATCATCACCACGGCGATGTAGTCGGTCCACTGTCGGGCGATGCTGCGTTCGACCTTGACCTCCCAGATGTTGTTGAAGGCGCTTTCGATCGACCCGAAGACGCGGATCACGGCCCAGAAGAGCATGACCAGCCCCACGGCGGCCACGACGCCGCCCTGGGTTCGGGCCAGGGCGTTCTCGGCGAATCCGACGATGTAGTCGACGGTTTCGGGGTGCTGGGGGAAGAATCCGTAGAGGTTTTCGACGAGTCCGTCGGCGAGTCCGAAGCCCTTGACTACGGCGAAGACCAGGGCCACGAGCGGCACGAGCGACATGAGCGTGTAGAAGGTGAGGGCTGCGGAGCGGACCAGGGTTCCGTGCTCGACCAGCCCGCGGGCCGTGTAGAAGAGCAGCTTGTACTGCTGTACGAGCCACCGCACGACGGGATTGCGCCATTCGTTGACGTCCTGGCGGAAAATCGTGTCGGTGAAGTAGGTGAAGAGTTTTCGGAGTTTCATGGGGCTCGGTCCGCCGTTGCGGTGCTATTCGTACAAAGATAGCTATTTTAGGCGGATCGCCCAAAAATCGTTCCCGATTTTCGTGAAGGCCATCCGCAGGCCGGAGCCGGGGCGGGTGCCGAGGCGCCGCATCAGCTCCTCGGCCGGGAGCGGGAAGTCGCGTTTGAGGAGTTCGAGGCCGCGGCCCTTCAGTTCGTGTTTCAGCCGCTTCGGGTCGTAGGGCTCGATCCGCTCGACGGGCAGCACGCGCCCGATAACGCCGTGCGGCTCCTCTTCGGCGAATCCGAATCCGAGGTCGCTCCAGCAGTCGGCCTTCCCGGCCAGATGGAGGCGTGTGAGGCGGGCCTTCTGGAGGGCGACGTCCGGGACCACCAGCCAGCGGTAACGCGCCGGATCGAATGCCGGGGCTTCGGGCGCGGCGGCTCCGGGCCGGGCCGAGAAACTTCCCGCGCCGAGCGCCGTGGCCGTCAGGAGCGGTCCCGAGCCGTCGGCGTAGACCATCACCTCCTTGCACTCGTCGCCCGACGAGACGACCTCCACACGGCTCCCGGGAAAGAGCCGCAGGGCCTCGTCCACATCGAACAGCGGGGAGTTTTTCAGACAGAGCCGCGGCGCGATGCGGTCGATCGCCGGTTTCAGGGCCACGATGTCGGGCGAGCAGGCTTCGAGCCGCACCTGCTTGCGCCCTTCGGCCGAACGGCGGTCGGGATCGGCGTAGACCCAGTCGAAATGCAGCCCCCGGCGGTCTAAAAACTCCTCGGCCGAAGTGTTGACGACCTCGATATTCGCAACTCCCATTCTCGAAAGGTTGTCGGTGGTGATGCGGGCCAGCAGCGGGTCGCGTTCGAGGGCCACGACGTGGCGGAAATGCCGGGCGAGATAGAGCGCATCGACCCCCAGCCCGCAGGTGAGGTCCAGCACCGTGTCGCCCGCGATCCGCTTGTGGGCGGCCGTCGCCTCGCTCGACGCCTGCTCGAAGGCCCGCGGGGGCAGGATGCACTGCGCGGCGGCATACGTCGGGAGTTTGCGTTCGGCGCGTGCAAGGTACTTGACCTGCGTGGCGACGAGCCGGGCATGGGGGACCGTCCGGTCGAGCGCCACCTCCAGCGGGTCGCGGCCCCGGGCGGCGGCGATTGCCTGCCGGAGCTCGTCGCTACGCAGCAGTTCGTATTCCTCGGCGGTGATCATGGGGGCGGAAGTGTTCGGTTTACGGACGCAAAGGTAGGCTTTTTTTCGGTTCCCGGCACCCTGCGGCGAGCGTTGCGAGGAGGAAAACCGCATAGAGGAGTATGGTGGGAGCCTTTTCGAGCGTATAGTCGGTTGCGCCTCCGGGCAGTGCGGCGGTCGTCCGGGCCAGGAAGTTGACCGCCTCGGCGGCCTTGCCCGTCACCAGCCCGAAGAGCGGCGCAAGCCACCCGACGGGCAGGAGCATCCAGAGTGCTCCGCCGAAGACCACGACCCCGGCCAGCAGAATGGCCGCCGGATTGATGACCAGTCCGGCGAGCGGTACGATGCCGAAGGTGTGTGAGACGAGCGGTGCCGTGGCCAGTGTGGCCGTCAGCCCGATCACGTAGGCGTCGATCCCGGCATTCAGCCACCGGTGGCGGGTCCGGCACCTTCGGCAGAGCGGCACGCCCCAAAGGAGGATTCCCGCGACGGCCAGGAACGAGAGCTGGAAACTCAGGTCGCCGATCCAGTTGGGATTCCAGAGCAGCATCCCGAAGGCCGCCAGGGCCAGGGCATTCATTCCGACATACTCCGAGGCGGAGGCGAGTGCGGCCTGGAGGAAGGTGCACATCACGGCGGCGCGCACGGCGCTGGGCGGGAATCCGGCTGCGGCGACGAAGAGCCAGACGGCGGCCGCTGCGAAGAGATTCTTCCAGAGATGCCCGCGCCGCAACAGGGGCAGCCACCAGAGCAGGGCGTTCACCACGACGAAGACGATCCCCGTATGGAGACCCGATACGGCGAGCAGGTGGGACAATCCGCTGCGGGAGTAGTCCGTTCGGAGTTCGGCGGGGATTCCGCGCCGTTCGCCCGCGGCCATCGCCTCGACGACGGCCCGGGCTTCGGGAGCCATCGGCAGTCGGTCGAGACGTTCGACGGCCCGGCGGTGCAGGGTCGTGCCCCGGGGCTCCCTCCGGTCGAGGATCGAGCGTTCGCCGATCCACAGCGTTCCGGCATAACCCCGCCGCTCCATCAGCCGCCGGTAGCTCTCGGCACCGCCCTGGAAGGGCTTCACACGACCTTGGCAGCGGATCCGCTCTCCGTCCCGAAGCCGGGTCAGCGAATCGGCATAGAGCCGGATCCGGGCCTCCGAGGCGTGCCAGTGCCCCTTCGACGGGTCCCTCCAGGCCGTGACTGCGGCATCGGCGACCGAATAGCGCTCCCGTTCGACGGGAAATCCCTCCACGACAACTTCGTAGAGGGTGTACACCTCCCGCGGGACCGTTATCTCGGGCGTCCGGAGTTGTGCTGCGGCGAATCCCGACGTGAGGAGCATCGCCACGGCGGCCGCTCCCGAACGGAGGAGGAGGGCCACGATGCCCGTACAGACGAAAGCCCCTGCGAGAAACCACAGGGGCAGTTCGTACATTCCGGCCAAGGCAATCCCCGCGGTGAAGGGTGCGAGGAGCTTGACCATCGGCATCCGATTGAGCCGATCCAACAGGCAGGCGATTTTCATACCTGCAAGATAATCAAAACAGACGAAAAAAAGTCACTCGGGTGAGAGAAAAAGGTCCCATCCGTCGGCCACCTGCCGCATGTCGGCCGGGGTTCCGTTCTCCACGCGCGAAATGGCTGCCGCAATGGGAATCATGGTTTTTGCGTTGCGTGTGTCGAGCGGTTCGTCGGGGTCGATGCCCGTATCGGCGGCCACGGCGCGGATGTAGATATCGGTATGGTTCTCCGAGGGCGGGGCCCAGCGGGAGATCATCCCCCGGAGGGTGTCGAGCCCGTAGCGGAGACGGTAGGTGTCGAGCAGCACGAAGATGGCGCGGTAGCCCCAGGCCAGCGTTTCGAACTCCTTGAACGCCGGGTCGCGCGAGGGGCGGACCTCGCCCCGGTAGCGGACCTTTGACTGCCGGATGTTCCCGGGATTGCGGTTATCGAGTCCCCGTGCCATAGTCGTCGTCCTGAATGTGAAGCTGAGATTCCATGCGGCGCTTGGCGTAGCGTCGCAGCCAGCGGAAGAGCGGCGCTTCGGAGAACTGTGCGGCATTTTCGAGGAACGACCAGAACTCCACGCCGCAGGTGAATCCGGTGAAGAGCTTGGCGAGGTTCAGCTGCATGAAGTCCAGGACGCAGCGGTCGAGGAGCCAGGCCATGGCGATGGCCGTGATGGCGAGCCCCATCTTGGCGACCGTTCTCCAGGCCTTGCAGCTCTCGAAGTACCACTTTTTCCCCTGCCGGAGCGCGACGGCCCGGTCGGCGAGGATCCCCGAGACGAAGTCCACCCCGATGAAGACCAGGGTGGTGACCACGAGCGGTTGGATGGGAGAGAAGAGGGCGGCAACCCCCGCTACGACGCCGCTAACGAATCTGAACAAAGCCTCCATCGGTCGTACAGCGTTTCAGGATGTTCTTTTCGGGAAGGTACTCCGGGAATTCGTCCCGGTGGTTTTCGAGGTAGTCGGAGGCCCGGCGCAGGAGCGTGCGGGCTTCGCAGCGCAGGGCGTGCCGGTGCCGCAGGAGGGCTTCGTCGTCGGCGGGCTGGCTCCAGGAGGATTTCGGGGCGGTTGTTCCGCACTGTCCGGTTCGGATGTCGAGCCGCGGCTGCAGGGCAAGCCGGGTGAAGAGCGCCAGAGGGGCCGCAAGGTATTCGTCGCGGAATTCCGGATAGTCACCGGCGAGGAGTTTTTCGTGAAACTCCGGACCGATTACCGGGACGATGTAGCGCTGTTCTGCGGCGGCGATGTCGGCCTCGCCGAAGGTCTCGGGCGGGAGGTACTCGCCCTCCCGGAAGGCGAGTTTCAGGAGTTGGAGGGGTGAGATGAGCGTATTCATGGGAAGGGTTCGTTTTCGGCGCGCCGCCGCCGTGCGACGCCCTCCGATCGGGACCGGAGGCCCCGCACGGACGGCGGATCAGCCGATGCTTGTGACGTTGTATTTGGTGATTTCGGAGAGGAAGGCCTGCTGTTTCGGATCTTCGGGGTCGTAGTCGAGGCCGTCGGCCTTGCGGGCCTCCCAGACCTTCATGTAGATGGGTTTCGAACGTGTCGGCGGGCGGTTGACGATCTGCAGCGACGAGGTGTCGAGGCCGAGGACGGCGGTGATGATCTCGCGGATGGGTTCGGTGAGTTCGGCCTGTTCGGCGAGGATCACCGTGTTGAGGGCCACCTCGTACTCGTGGAGGATGCGCTCGGCATTGAATCCCGAGGCGTAGTCCAGGCCGCTCAGGGTCCGGAACCAGGAGTGTGCCACGACGATGTCGCTGACGGCCTGTTCGTGCAGGGCTTGCCAGTCGCCTTCGTTCTGGGCCGTGATGGGGATGAATCGCGAGTTGTCGTCGTCGCCGCCGTCGCGGATGACGAACATCACCTGCCCGGGGTTTCCGGCGAACTTGCGTTCGGCCATGCGCACGATGCGTTCGGCTTCGGCCTCGCTGTCGACCGAGGAGTCGAGCATCATCACGCCGGAGAGCTGGAAGGAGTTGTCCAGGCGGGAGATGTTCCAGCGGTCGGTCTTGTAGGCGATGGCCGAGACGCCGAATCCGGCGATGTAGGTCGGGACGCCGTAGTGTTCGAACATGGGTTCGTAGTCCTTGTAGTGGACGATGGCGCGGAGTGTTCCGTCGTCCTGAGGTTCGAAGTTCGGGTAGAGGGGGAGTGTCCGGGCTTCGGCGGGCTTGAAGGCCGACCAGTCGTGGTGGAGGAGGATGTGCTCCGCGTCGCGAGCCACGCGGCAGCGGGATGCGTCCTGGTGGTAGAGCGAGAGGAACGAGTGGTCGGTATCGGTGACGATTTCGAGGAAGGCGTTTCCGAAGAGCGACTTGTCGAAGGCCAGTTTGTTGAGCACCTGTCTGAGGCTCTCCCCGTTTCCGTTCACGCGGCGGACGAATGCGGCCAGGGCGGGCAGCCGGGCCTCGTCGCAGATGAACCCCTTTCCCGAGATGTAGTCGGCCTTGTCGTTGATGATGCGTCGGTGTGTGGTCGAGCGGCGGGCCATCAGAGCGAGGGCTGCGGGGAAGAGGTTGTCGTCGCCCCAACGCCAGAAACGATCGCTTTCGACGCGGACGGTCCCCAGGGCGATGTAGGGGTCTGTGCGGTTGGCGACGGCGACGGCAGTTTTGAAATTTTTCGCTTTGCTCATGGCATGTTGTGGGATTTCGGGGGAGCGCCGCCGTGACCGGCGGAGTGCGGGTACGGCGGCGCCCGGCGTGAATTACTGTTTGTAGGCGTAGGTGATCAGGGCCTCATCGAGGAGCGTGCAGCCGGCCATGAAGACGGCGCGCTGGCGGTTCTCCATCTCGTCGGGGTTGTACCACATGCGGACTTCGTTTCCGGGCATGTCGGCGGTGTTGACGGCCAGGACGAGGTTGCGGCGGTCGGTGAGCATACAGAACGACTGGTGGAGCGTCGTGCTGGAGAGGTAGCTTCCCATGCGCACGTCGATGACCGGGATGCCGTGGTATGCGAGCGTCTTGCGTCCGTTTACGGCGTCGATGTATGCGGAGTCGGCGCCCTTTTCGTCGAGGTACTTCTCGTAGAGGTAGCAGATGTCCGAAGAGGCGAAGTAGGCGAGTTGGCCTTCGGCCTTGAGGTCCTGGGCCCGGGGATCGGCCTGGGTCCAGAGTTTGTCGAAGAGCGTGGGCGCGTAGCTTGTGTCTTCGAGGTCTGCGGCCTGATAGGTGGCGTTGTAGATGGCCTGGTCGGTGACGAGTCCCTTGATGAGTTTGAGGAACCCGTCGAAGGTGTTGTATCCGGATGAAGCCGAGGTGTCTCCGGCCCACATCGTTGCGCGGATGTTTTCGGCGAGGGCCTTGCGGAAGAGTTCGGTTTCGGCCTGTTCGAGGATGGTTCCGGAGAGGTCCTCCATGTTGACGTCGATGATCGAGGCGACCTTTTCGTAGACCATCGAGAAGTAATCCGCGGCGGAGAATCCGAGTTCGGCCTTGACGCGCTGGAGGTCGATTGCCTTTTCGAATCGTTTGGCGTCGGCGCTTCCGGTCCAGCCTGCGGAGGTGAACTTCTGGAGGATATTGCGCTGTCCGTCCCAGAGTTGGATGTGGGCGGCCTGGGGCATGTTGTAGAGGACGCGCACGCCGAGGTCCTCGGCGGACTGCCCGGTCAGGATCGGGCGGAAGAAGATGTTTTCGAGGTCGGAACCGGTGTACTGTTTTGCATTTTCAAGGTAAGTCATGGTTTTTGTTGTTTTTTGAGGGTTTATGATTTATGATATGAGTGGAGATTCGGCGTCGGGGGAAATCCTTCGGCCTTTTTTTCGGATGTGGGGGTGGAGTCAGTTGCGGAAACACTTGGCATCTTCGGCATAGGCGCGTTCGTTGGCCGAGCGGATGGTTTCGCCGTAGGAGGGGTCTTCGCAGGGCAGTACGCGGGTCGGGGCGATCCGCCGTCGGGTCTCCTCGGCGACGATCGACGACCGGCGGTGCAACTCCCGCATCTCTGCTTCGGAGTGGAGGATGTTCCGGTCGGCCACGGGCTGCAGGTCGGGTTTCATACCGAGTTCCGCAAGGAGGCGTTTCCAGCCGCGTGCGATGTTTTTCGCCAGTGAGGGGCCGTCCGTCCGGGCGGGTTCGATTACACGGTCGGCCAGTCCTGCGGCGATGGCCTCTTCGGGGGAGAGCCAGCGCCCGTTTCCGTTGTTTTCGGACATCAGGGCCTCGAACTCCTCGGCGGGGCGTCCCGAGCGGGCGGCATAGACGGCGGCGATGCGGGCGTCGGTCTGGTGGAGGAGCTCGATTTCGGAAGCGATTTCCGCGGCGTTTCCTTCGGTGGAGCAGATTGCGTTGTGGATTAGGTAGAGGGCGTTTTCGGAGATCTCCCGGGCCCCTTCGGAAGCGGCTTGGGCGATGATCGTGGCGGCCGAGGCGGTGTATCCGTAGCAGCGGGTGACGATGCGTGCGGGGAGCTGGCGGAGGGCGTCGAGGATCAGCAGGGCGTCGTTGACGTCGCCGCCCGTCGAGCGGATGTTGACCACCACCTCCGGGGCTTCGATTTCGGCGATGCGGCGCAGGGCGTCGCGGAACCGCTCATAGGTCGCCACACGGGCGTCGGGGTCGTCGAACTGCCACTCTTCGGGGATTCCGATGGTCCCTTCGATGTCGATCTGGCAGCAGTCGGCGGAGTTGTTGATTTGGATTTCCGATTTCATGATTCAGTTTTTGGAATGGTTGTAGAATGCGTTTCGGGCTTTTTCGTAGGAGCAGCAGAAGGTGTCGGCTGCGATTTCGAGCGCCTCGCAGCGGGGGATTTCCTGACGCTGGAGCCGTTGCACCTCGTCGCGGATGGCCTGGCGTTCGCAGGCCCGTCGGTCGATGAATCCGCGTTCGAGGAGTTTGAGGAGCGCCTGCCGGAGCGTGAGCCCGCGGACTTCGCGGATCAGGAGCTCCGAAAATTTTTCGTCGAGTCGGGTCATGTTTCGTCAATGCGTTCGAAGAGACACTTTACGGAGGCTTTTCGGGGGTCGTAGTCGTCGATTTCGCGGAGTGCGGCGGTGACGATTCCCTCCCCGGTGTCGATCCGGAATGCGGAGCGGATGTCGGGGGCTCCGGTCCCGGGCGCGAAGAGCGCCTCGAATTCGTGGGGCGCGATCCGCAGCCGGAGGGATATCCGTTCGCGGGCGGCTTCGCGGCGGACCTGCCGGTCGTAGTAGCAGTGGAGTCCCTGGGCGCCGTCGCGGTCCTCGAAACCGAGGGTGAAGGGCTCCGTGGTGTCGTCGCCGGGGAAGAGGAAGGCGATGAGCGGGTATTCGTTCTGCCCCGAGGGGTACCCCCAGCGTTCGTTTTCGGGCAGGGGTTTGATGCCGACGTAGCGGACGATGCGGGGTGTGAAGTTCGTACCGTCGTCTTCGGCGTCGTCGCGGTCCCCGACCTGCAGGAGCCGGGCCGACGGGGCGTTGAGGTAGTGCCCCGTGGAGTTGAGCGAGGGGGCGAAGAGGGGGTTTCGGAGGACCTTTTCGCCCTGGAGTGCGGTGTAGGAGGGGACTTCGAAGCTCCAGCTTCCGAGCGTGGTCTCTTCGTCGGCGTCGAAGCGGGTCACGGCCCCGTCTCCGTCCTGGAACCGCCAGGTGCGCACCTCGTGGATTTCGGGTGCGATCTGCTCCCGGACGACGGGTTGCGAGAAGTCGGTCCGGCGGCTCCAGTCGACCGTCTCGCCGCTGCCGAAGAAGTCGGCTTCGGGTTCGATCCATACGGTCCGGGTCGGCTCTTCGGTGTAGAACCTCAGGTTGAAGAGGTGCGCGAGGGCTTCGAGCAGTTCGGACTGCCGTATGTCGTGTCGGGCGACGTCTGCGAATCCGACCGTCGATCCGAATCCGGGTCCGGGCAGGAAGACGGGCCGGAGCGAACACTCCTTGTGCAGTGTGAGCTGCATTCCCTCCTCGGCTCCGGCGAAGTAGATCTGGTTGAAGTATTTGGGCGAGGTCGGGGATACTTTTTCCGAAGGGGTCCGGAGTTTCACCTCGACGGTCGTCTCCCCCGTTTCGTCGATGTACCCGTTGTAGAGGGCCCAGTCTCCGGTGTAGTCGACCCATTGGGAGCCGCTGTAGATTTGCAGGACGGGGTTGGCGACGCTCCCCGAAGCGGGGGTCGAGACGGCGGCCGATCGTGCGGAGAACGAGGTCCAGAGCGTATTGGCTACTCCGTTCCGGGTGTAGGTCAGCCGGTACTGGGCTCCGGCCGTGTGGTCGAAGACGATCACGCGGTAGGCGAAGTTGGTTGTGAGCTGGTTGCGGAGGTCTTCGTAACGGTTGGCCAGTTGGAACTTGAATTCGGCGCCGGGCCCGAGATAGAGGGTGTCGAAGCCGGTGAGGCGGCTTCTGGAGCGGATCCGGTGGGCGGTGGTGTACTTCAGATAGAATTCGAATCCGACGTTGATCTCCGTCGGCGGGGTGTAGACGATCTTGCCGTTGTCCGTCGAGAAGCAGTTTCCGTTGTTGTAGAGTCCGCTGATGGCCTCCCCGTCGGCATCGACGGCTTGGGGCGTGGCGGTGTCGACGATGTTTCCCACGGTGTTGGCCAGGGCCTTGGGGTCTGCCGTGACCCGTCCGAATTCATTCCCGGTTGCGGAGGCGGGTCCGAGCCTTCGGGCCGAGAATCCCATCCGGTTGACGGCCGCGGCGGTGTCGCGCGAGGCATACGCACCGCTCATGTAGAGCGACTGGAAGAGCTCCGAGTCGAAGAATCGGCTTTCGACGCGGTATCCGGCCTGCGAGAAGATCCGGCTGACGAGCGTGGCGACGTGCAGGAAGGGGTGGTAGTCCTCCACGGCGAGGAATCGTTCCGCGGGGAGCAGGTCCGACGAACTGTTCTGCTGCTCGTAGTCGTCGTGGTGGACGGGGAAGAACCGGACGGGGGTGTCGTCGGTCCAGCTTTGGCAGATGGACGTGGGGTTCAGTTTCCCGGACCAGTCGATTCCGAGGTCGTCGAATTTGCTTCGGGCGGCCTGTTCGGCCCATCCGGCCCCGCCGCTGCGGATTTCGATTTCGTACCGGGCGCCCTTCACGGCGAGCAGGCGGACGCTTCCTTCGATCAGCACGGCTCCTTCGTGGGAGAGTTCGGCCCGGTGCGCGGCTCCGTTGAACAGCAGGGCGGTATCGGGATCTTCGGCGAATTGCAGGATCGGGCGGTTGCGTGACGTGATCGGGATTTCGATCTTCAGCGAACGTCCTTCGCGTGCGGCGTCGATTGTTTCGGTCCGTGCGGCATCGTACCCGGGTACGGCGATGGGATCGCTTCCCAGGTCGCAGATCATTCCGTCGATTTTCAGTTCCATGACACGCTGTTTTTGGGTCGGACAACCAGTTCCAGAGCGCGGAGCACCCCGCGCTGCTGCACGACGGCCTCCTCGGTGACGACATCGACCGGGGTGTAGGCCTCGCCGTCGACGCGCCACACCTGGGGCGCCGTCACGATCCCGGCGAGGGTTTCCAGCACCTCGGGCATCTCGTAGGCCGAGACGAGTTCGGTTTCGCGGTCGGTTTCGACGGCGGTGACGAGGTACCCGTCGGCCGTTTCGGCCCGCTGCCTGGAGACGCGGAGCGTGGTGGAGCGCACCACGGGGAAGGAGTAGTGCTCGATCGATCCGCAGCGGCTTCTCCAGGCCATTCTCACGGCCTCCTGCGAGGCGGGGATCACCGTGTAGCGGACCAGGCCGCACTCTCCGGCGTCGACCGTGAGGGTTTCGCACGCGGGGAAATCCCTTGTGTCGAGGCGGAAGATCTGGAGTCCGGTGCTTTCGGACCGGTAGTTTTCGGCCGTTACGGAGTCGGCGGAGTGGCCGGAGACGGTGACGACGCAGGCTTCGTCGCTCCACAGGGTGAGTTCGTCGGCGGCGCCTTCGGGGATGAGGCGTTCGAGCGGCATGGTCGTGCGGATGCCGGGGGCTTCGGGGGTTTCGTCTCCGGGGAGGAAGGTGCGGGCGGGGGCCGTTGCCGCGACGACTTCGCTGCCGGTCTCCAGGGCTTCGACCCGGACCGTGATGCAGCGTTCGGCGGCCGTCTGGAATCCGGTGGCGCCCGTGGAGGGTGTAAACTGCAGGGTCCGGCGCAGCATGGGGGCGATGTCGAATGCTGCGGCGGTCGTCTCGGCGAAGCGCTTGGCACCCAGCAGGAGTTCGGAGTTCACCTCGACGATCCGGGCGTCGAGATTCCCGGCGGCATCCTGTTCGACGGCGTAGCGGATCGCCTGCCCGAGCGGGGCGTACTGTTGCGGAATTTGGGAGAATTGCATGGTAAAAAGGATTTTTGGGGAAATGTTTCGAGAGCGTTTGGACCCGACTTGGAAGGGGTTGGAAGCAGTCCGGAGCCGGAGTTGGCCCGGGGGGCGGTTGGGATGGAGCCCGGAGATTTCGGACGGGACGACGGGACGACGGGGCAACGGGGCAACGGGACGACGGGGCAACGGGTAACGGATGCGGCGGATGCGGCGGGCGGATGATGAGCGGACAAGGAGCGGACAGGGAGCGGACGGTGAGCGGATGGTGAGCGGATGGTGAGCGGATGGAGGCAGGGCCAGTGGGAGCCGGAGCGGTCCGGAAAATGTCCGAAAAATGTCCGGAAAGGATCGAAGCGGGTTTGACGAGGAACCGAAAAGGATCCGGAGCGGGTCCGGCGGGTCCGGCGGGTCCGGAGCGGTCCGAAAAATGCCCGGAAAAGGGTCCGGAGCGGGCCTGGAGGAGATCCTGCGAGGGGCTGTTGCAATCCCGGATACCCGGCGCCCCGCCCTGTCGATAACGTGTCGAAAAGATGTTTATAACTGGTAATATCTCCCGGCAAACGGTTCGCGGACAGCGATTTTCGGATGTTGATAACTTGCCGGTCTCAGGCCGCAGCCTGTGAATTGCAGGACAAATATACGACAGCGAATACCCCCTTGTCAAGAGGCGGGCGCACTTTTTCCAAAAATTATGGAAAACTTTTCGTAAAAAAGTCTTACCTTTGTTACTCGAACCAACGTTTATACCGTATGGATGATGGTCAAAGTTCCCCGTATAGCCGTCGTGTCGTGCCTCAGCACGACGCCCTTCATCTATGGTATCCGGCACGAAGGTAATCTGCGTGCCGAACTCTCGTTGTCATCCCCATCCGAATCCACCCGCCTCTTTGCCGAGGGACTTGCCGACCTGGCACTGGTTCCGGCCGCCGCATATCCGACGCTGAAGGAGGCCCGTCTGGTCACGGAGTATTGCGTGGGCGGGGTTCCGAAATCGCTCTCCGCGCTGCTTGCGAGCGACGATCCGCTGGTCGAGGCGTGGAAGCCCTACGGCAAACTGCCCTGCGCCTTCGGGCTGTGGGTGGCCCGCCCCGAGGTGGAGCCGGAGACGGTCGAGGCGCTGCAGTATGCGCTGACCTACGGGCTGGAACGGGGCTACGAGGCGATTCTGGAGTCTCCGTTCGCCGACGATCCGGGGCGCGCCTACGAGGGGCTGGCCCATTTCGACTACATTTTCGACAACCAGAAAGACAAGGCACTCAAGAAGTTCTGGGACTCGGGCCTGAAGGTTAGCCCGAGGACCAATCCGGGCTGAAGGGCATAGCGGACCGCAGGGCCCGCCTCTCTGTCCACGGATTCACGAACTTTATAGAGAGCCTTTCATGATAACCATCTACCTCAAACAATACAACAAGATCATCCGGAATGCGGATACGAAGCTCTTCGACGAGTTGGGCTACGACGACATTCTGTGGATCGACATGTTGTCCCCCACGATCAAGGAGCAGAAGGCCGTCGAGAACTTCATGGAGATCAGCCTTCAGACGAAGCAGCAGGTCGAGGAGATCGAATCGACGTCGAAGTATTCGGAGAACGAGAATTCGATCGTTTCGAACGCGAACTTCTTCATTCCGACGGGGGATTCGTTCATCGTGGAGCCGGTTTCGTTCATCATCTCGAACGAGGGTGTGCTGGTTTCGGTGCGGAACGCCGAATTCCGGACCTTCCGCGAGACGGAGAAGCGGCTTCAGATGAACTACCGGAGCTACTCGACGGGCTACCACCTGTTCATCTCGCTGCTGGAGGTGCGCATCGACTTCGATGCCGACCTCGTGGAGTTGATTGCCAAGCAGGTTGCGGCCTTGTCGAAGGACATCAACTCGGAGGATTCGATCGACAAGGAGGTTCTGCACCGCATCAGCGCCCTGCAGGAGAGTACGATGTCGCTTCGGGAAAACATCTTCGACCGGCAGCGGGTGCTGTCGGGGATTCTGCGTTCGGAGCGTTTTCCGAACGATATCTACCCGCGTCTGCAGCTGATGATCAAGGACGTGAACTCGCTGATCAACCATGCGGACTTCAGTTTCCAGCGTTTGGACTACATCCAGGATGCGGCGCTGGGTCTGATCAACATCGAGCAGAACGGCATTGTGAAGATCTTCTCGGTGGCGGCGGTGATCTTCATGCCTGCGACGCTCATCGCGTCGATCTACGGCATGAACTTCAAGACGATGCCCGAATTGGAGTGGACGTGGCACCTCTCCAACGGGTGGGTCATTCCGCTGGGCTACCTGTTTGCCATTGCGCTGATGATCGTCTGTTCGATTCTGACGATCTGGTTTTTCCGTTACAAGAAGTGGCTTTGATCCGGTTGGCGGGGATCCGTCGGCCTTCGGTTTCCGCATGTCCCGGGGATGTGGGGTCTGTTTTTATGCTCTTCTTTCTACGAAAGAAGGCGAAATGATGCGGGCAATCCGGTTAAAATTTGTATCTTTGCTGCCTATATTGCCACAGTATGCTCGAAAAGCTGGCCAAACAGACTGCCATTTACGGTATCAGCACCATCGTGGTGCGGTTTCTGAGCTACCTGCTCACGCCCTACTATACGCGGGTGTTCGGCCAGGAGACCTACGGAATCGTCACGGACGTCTACGCGCTGATACCGCTGGCGCTCACGCTGCTGACCATGGGCATGGAGTCGAGCTATTTCCGCTTTTCGGCCAAGGCCGAGGAGGCGGGCGGCGATGTCGAGGGTGCCAAACGGCGGCTGTTCGCCACGACATGGGGCATCACGTCGCTGGCCGCGGCGGTTTTCTTTGCCGGGATGGCGTTCTTCCGCAACGGCGTGGCGTCGCTCATGGGCGAGGCTTATGTCGCCCATCCGGAGTATGTCGTATGGGTGGCGCTGATCATCCTCTTCGACGTGTGGGGCTGCATTCCCTTCTCGCGGCTGCGGGAGCAGGGCCGGGCGATGACCTTCGTGGGGCTGAAGGCGCTGAACGTGGTGCTGAATGTGGTGTTGGCCTTTGCTTTCGGGGCGGCGGGTCTCTTCCGGACGGAATTCGGCGTAGGATGGGTCTTTGTGGCGAACCTGGCGGCGAGCGTGGTGACGTGGCTGGCGATCCTGACGACCACGGACCGCACCGTTCCGCGGATCAACTGGACGCTGCTGGCGGCGGTTTTCGCCTATTCGCTGCCACTTTTGGTGGGCGGACTGGCGGGTACGGCCAACGAGTTCATCGACCGTCAGCTGATCAAATACCTCGTTCCCGAAGGGGCGATGGCCCAGCTGGGGGTCTACGGCGCCATCACGAAGATCGCCGTGGTGATGATGCTCTTCTACCAGATGTACCGGCTGGCTGCGGAGCCGTTCTTCCTGTCGAACTTCAAGAAGTCGGACTTCGTGGCGATGAACGCCGCGGCGCTGAAATACTACATGATGGCCTCGATGGTGATCTTTCTGGGGATTGCGCTGTTCCGCGACCTCTTTGCGCTGATCGTGGGACGGGATTTCCGCGAGGGGATCTTCATCCTGCCGGTGGTGCTGGGGGCGAATGTCCTGACGGGCGTGTGGCTGAACCTCTCGTTCTGGTACAAGCGTGAGGAGCGGACGTCGCTGGCCATCGTGGTGACGGGTTCGGGACTGGTGGCCATGACGGCCTTCGGGTTCTGGCTGATCCCGCTGTGGGGCTACTACGGGGCTGCCTGGGCGCGGCTGGCGAGCGAATCGGTGATGGTCGGCGTAAGCTGGTGGCTCAACCGCCGCTACTACCCCACGCCCTACCCGTGGACGCGGATCTGGGAGTATGTCCTGACGGCTCTTGCGGTCTTCGGGCTGTGCGAGGGGATGACACGCCTTGCGGACAATATGTTTGTCAGCTATGCGTTTAATATAGTGATGTTTGGCGGATATGCGCTCTACCTGATCCGGCGCGAACGGATCGATGTGGGGGCGATGCTCCGCGCGGTCGTGAAAAGAGGGTAAGGGATGCGTTTTGCGGAGATTATCGGACAGGAGGAGCTGAAACGGCATCTGACCCGGTCGGTGGATGCGGGCCGGGTGAGCCACGCGCAGCTCTTCACGGGGGCTTCGGGCTACGGGTCGCTGGCTTTGGCTGTGGCCTACGTGCAGTACCTCTGCTGCCGCCACCGCCACGACGGGGATTCGTGCGGCGAATGCCCGGACTGCCGGCAGATCGAGGCCCTGGCGCATCCGGACCTGCACCTGGTCTTCCCGGTGAACAAACAGGGGAAGAAGTCGGGCGAAGCGATGCTGAGCGACGAATTTCTGCCTCAGTTCCGGGCGTTGTTCGCCGAGCGGCGGGGTTACTTTTCGTCGCAGGAGTGGTACGACCGGCTGGACCTGGGGAAGACGCTCAAGGGGATGATCTCGGCGCGCGAGGCGGACGAAATCATCCGCAAACTCTCGTTCAAGAGTTTCGAGGCGGATTACAAGGCGATGCTGGTGTGGTTGCCGGAGACGATGAACGAGGAGGCTTCGAACAAGATCCTGAAGATCCTGGAGGAGCCGTGGGAACGGACGGTTTTCGTGCTGGTGAGCGAACAGCCGGAGCTTTTGTTGCCGACGATTCTGTCGCGCACGCAGGAGGTTGCGGTGCCGCGGATCGCTCCGGAGGTGCTGGAGCGTGAGGCGCGGAATCGGGGTGTGAGCGATCCGGTGCAGGCCCGGAACATGGCGCGGCTGGCCGGGGGGGACCTGTTGGAACTGGGTCACCTGGCGGCCGGGGAGAGCGATGCGGTCCGGAAGGAGCATTTCGAACTGTTCTGCAGCCTGATGCGCCTGAGCTACAACGACAAACACCTCGAACTGATCGGCTGGGCCGAGGAGGTGGCGCAGTTGTCTCGTGAGCAGCAGCGGGCCTTTCTGCGCAATGCGGCTCGTCTGTTGCGGGAGAGTTTCATGCTCCATGCGGGTCTTCGGGAGATCGGTTACCTGTGGGGCGAGGAGCTTGCGTTCTGCACGAAGTTCGCGCCGTTCGTCGGGACGCAGAACATCGAGCCGCTGATTGCGGAGATCGAGCGGGCCGGGGCACAGATTGCGCAGAACGGCAATCCGACGATCGTCTTCACGCATTTTGCGCTCACGGTGAGCAAGATGATAAAACATTTGTAGTTTTGTGACGCTATGGCACGAGTGGTATTGTTATTGGGAGGGAATCAGGGCGATGTGAAACGGACGCTCCAGACGGCACAACAGTTGATCAATTCGCGGGTTGGTGCGGTTTTGCGGTGTTCGCACCGTTACGAGAGCGAACCGTGGGGTTTCCGGAGTCCGGACCGTTTTTCGAACCAGGCGCTGGAGGTCTCGACGGACCTGACGCCGCACGAGGTGCTTGACGCCTGCCAGGCGATCGAGCGGGATCTGGGGCGCAACCGGGCCGCGGAGGCGATCGAGAAGGCGTCGTCGGGGGCTCCCTACGGCTCCCGGCCGATCGACATCGATGTGATTTTCTACGACGATGTGGTTCTTTCGGACGAACGACTGACGCTTCCGCACCCGCATCTTGGCGAGCGGGAGTTCGCGCTGGTGCCGTTGAACGAGATCATGCGCCGTTACCGTCATCCGGTGACGGGTCTGACGGTCGGGGAGATGCTGGAGGCGTTGCGAAGGGAATAAACCAGGATAATGAAGGGAATACGGACCATATTGCTGGCGGGGATCGCGGTTTGTGCCGCGGGGTGCTTCAAGGAGACCTCCGTGAAGACGAACTATGTCCTCAAGCCGCTGACGCAGACGCTTTCGACGGATCCTTACGAGGCGCTCGAAGGGGTGAAGGCCTACGCCTTCGATGCGGATACGACGCTCTATACGGTGGCGAGCTACGAGGATGCGCTGAACGGCGTGATCAGCCGGAAGGGACAGCCTTCGGAGCAGATCACGAGCCCCGTTGCGACGTCGGAGCCCTATGAACAGGAGGGTGCGACGGGCTGGGTGCACATGTCCCTGTCGTCTCCGACGCAGATGGTCGTTGCGGTGGACACGCAGCACCGGCTGTATGCCTATACGCAGCAGGAGCTGGAGGTGAACCTCCCGAATCTCTACGTGGTTCTGCCGTTCAAGGTGTGGAAGGAGGGCAACTCCTACAAGGACGGGAACTGGAGTTTTTATAACGAATACTATACGCCCCCGGTCTACCGGGACTGCTACGTGGATGCGAAGGTCCAGTTGGCGGAGGGTGGCGAGCCGACCTCGATTTCGAAGATGGAGGTCTACGCCTATGCTGCGGACACGACGTCGTGGTTCCTTGCGTCGTACGACGATGCGGTGAGCGGGAAGATCACCTCGAAGGCGGATACGACGGAGACGCGGACGATTCCGAGTTTCCAGGCCTATGCCGACGGGGATACGGGGCTGTACAAGATGTCGGTGAGCTCGGAGAACCTGATGGTTGTGGTTGCGGACCGCAGCGACCGGCTGTATGCCTATACGCAGCAGACGGTTGATCTTGCGGAGACGGACCCCCTGACCTTCCCGGCTCTGATTTTCCGGCCGTGGAAGGGGATCTGGATCGACAAGACGGAAACGAACGGCTGGACGGTTGTAAACCCGAGCTACGATCCCGAGGCTGCGGACCCGAAAAAACGACGACCATGAATCGAGAAGTTACCTGCCATAAGATGAATGTGCTGCGTCTGCTCGTGGCGTTGATGTTCGTGTCGGCCTTTCTGAGCCGTTGTGCGAGTACGATGACGCCGACGGGCGGGCCTCGGGACTCGCTTCCTCCGGTGATCGTCGCGATGACCCCGGACAACTTCACGACGAACCGTCCGACGACGAACCACGGGAAGATCTACATCGAATTCGACGAGTTCGTGCAGATCAAGGACCAGCAGAAGGAGTTCTTCACCTCGCCGCAGATGAAGAAGAAGCCGACGATCACGATGCGGGGCCGGGGGATCGTGATCCAGATGCGCGACACGCTGCGTCCGAATACGACCTATGCGTTGAATTTCGGGAGTGCGATCCGTGACAACAACGAGGGCAACCCGCTCTATTCGATGCGTTATGTCTTTTCGACGGGTCCGGAGATCGATTCGATGGTGATGTCGGGCTATACGGCGGACAGTTACAAGGCGGATTCGGTTTCGAAGTCGTTCATCTGGTTCTACCCGGCGGATTCGGTGAAGGAGACGGCGGAGTACGATTCCACGATCTTCAACTACCAGCCTGCGGTGATTGCGCGAGCGGAGACCAACGGGATCTTCATTGCGCAGAATCTCAAGCCGATCCCGTACCGCATCTACGCCGTGGAGGACAAGAACGACAACCAGATGTACGATCCGGGAACGGACCAGGTTGGGTTCATCGAGGGGACGTGGAATCCTGCGGAGATGCCCGATTTTGCGATGTGGTACGATTCGGTGCGACGGTACGTCTCGGCGGAGCCTCAGCTCTACTTCCGGATGTTCATGGACAAGGCGTTCAAGCGTCAGGTTCTTTCGGAGAGCCAGCGTCCGAAGCAGCACCAGGCAATGCTCTACTTCTCGGCGGCGCATCCCCAAATCCGGTCGCTGCGCTTCGACAGCATTCCGATGGATCGGGTGATCGTGGACCCGCAGACGGTGGGCAAGGATACGATTGCGCTGTGGTTCAACGTTCCGTCGGCATCGCTTCCCGACACGATCAAGGGGGAGATCGTCTACCTGAAACACGACACGCTGAACCGCTTGCAGCCGGATACGGCGAAGCTGAAACTCTTCTGGCGGCTGATCGAGACGAAGGAGCAGGAGCGTGCGCGTGAGAAACTCGAACGGGACCGGAAGAAGGCGGAGGCTGCGGGCGAGGAGTTCGAGGAGCCGAAGGCGGAGAATCCGTTCAAGTTCAACATGCCGACGTCGGGGGACCTGAATCCGGAGAACCACCTGACGATCGACTTCGACTATCCGCTGGTGGAGGCGGACTCTTCGCGTCTGCTGTTGACGCGGCAGCTGGAGGACAATACGGTCGAGGATGTTCCGGTCCACATGGTCCGCGACACGGCGATGCTCCGGCGCTGGTATCTGCGAGCGGCGTGGGTGCCTGGGGGACAGTACACGCTGACGATTCCGGACAGCGTGTTCCGGGACGTGGCGGGCTACGCCAACGACTCGATCGTGGGGAAATATACGGTTTACGATCCGGAGAAGTTCGCCACGGTGAAGGTGCACGTCACGAGCCGGGACCCGCAGATGAGGTATATCGTTCAGCTGCTCGACGGCAACGGTTCGCTGAAGCAGGAGCGTCGCGACGTCACGGTGGGGGACATCCAGTTCAACTACGTGCCGGCCGGAGAGATCAAGTTCCGGATCATCGAGGACCGGAACGGCAACGGGAAGTGGGATTCCGGGGATCTGGTGGCGCGCCTACAGCCGGAGCGTGCGGAGATGTACGTGAACGAGGAGGGCGAGGATACGTTCGCCACGAAGACCAACTGGGAGATCGAATTCACGATGGACATGAGCCGGGTCTTCGCACCGGTGACGATGCAGTCCCTGTCTCGGCTGCTGGACGAGCGGGAGGCGCAGCGTCTGCGGCGGGAGGCGGAGAAGCGGGCCAAGGAGGGTCCGAAGCAGCAGGAGAACCGTCAGAACATGAACAACAGCAGTTTCGGTTCTGCGGGCAGTATGTTCAGTAATTTCAGATAGCATGACGAAGCAGAGGCATATCCGGAGACTGATTCTGGCCGTTGCGGGCTTTTTTGCGGTGCAGGGTGCTTTGGCGCAGCATACGCTGGGCGTCATCGGGGGCTACGGTATGGGGAGCGGGCGCTTCGAGCCGAAGCAGGAGACCCGTGCGATCTGGGGACTTTACAGCGGGGGTCTTACGTGGCGTTATTACGGGACGCAGCGTTTTGTCGGTGCTTTCGGAGTGGATCTGGAGTTCCAGCAGCAGGCCTTTTCGTTTGCGACGAACGCCTCGCAGGTGGACGAGAAGGAGACGGCGAACTACCTGTACTATACGCGGCGGATCAATTCCGTGGTGCTTCCGGTTGTATGGCAGCCGCACTTCTACCTGTTGAAGAACCATGTCCGGGTCTACCTGGAGGCTGCCGCGACGTTCTTCTACAACTTCTCGTCGACGTGGGAACAGGAGTATTTCGTCAATACGGAGACGCGGGAGAAGGGCACCTACGGGGGGACCTATTCGTTCAAGGTTCCCCGCGACAACCGCTGGGGTTACGGGCTGGCCGGCGGCGGCGGCATTTCGTTTCTGATCCGGCGTTTCGAGTTGAACTTCCGGGCGCGCTACTATTTCGGCTATTCGGACATCGTGCGGAACCGGAACCGCTACTACGACAACAGCGACGACGGGCCGGAAAATCCGTTCTATACGACACCGATGCGGTCACCGCTCGACAATCTGACGATTTCGGTCGGCGTGAGCTACCGCTTTAACAAGGAGGGCTTCGAGACGTGGAAACCCCGTCCGAAACGGGAGAAGAACCGGGAGGAGTTCCGGTTCGGACAGTAAAAAACAGAGGAAACTATGGAAACAACGCGACAACAGAAAATCGCCAGACAGATCCAGAAGGATATGGCGGATATTTTCCAGAAGGAGGGAGCGTCGCTGGTCCGCGGGGCGCTGGTGACGGTGACGGGCGTGCGGATCTCCCCGGACTTCAGCTACGCGAAGATCTACGTAAGCATCTTTCCGTTCGAGCAGAGCAAGGAGTTGATGGCGCGTTTCGAGCATCAGAACTGGTTTATCCGCCGGGCGTTGGGCCAGCGGATCCGGAATCAGTTGAAGAATGTTCCGGAGCTGCAGTTCTTCCTGGACGACTCGCTCGAATACATCGAACACATCGAGAAGGCGTTGAAGGAGGATTGAATTCCGTTGAGCCATGCTGTCCCGCTTTATCGCGCGCCGCTATCTTTTTTCACCGCACTCCCGGTCGGTTGTGAACCTGATTTCGGGATTGAGTGTTGCGGCCGTGGCGGTACCAGTGGCTGCGATGGTGATCCTGCTGTCGGTCTTCAACGGGTTCGAGACGCTGGTGAAGTCGATGTATTCGGCCTTCGATGCGGATCTGACGCTCACGCCGCGGCGGGGTCAGACCTTTGCGCAGTCGGAGATCGACACGGCGGCTCTGCGTCGGATCCCCGGGGTTGCATCGTTCTCCTGGACCCTGGAGCAGAGCGCCCTGCTGGAACACGGGGGTCGTCAGGCCACGGCGACGGTCCGGGGTGTGGACGACTCCTATGGAGAGGTCTTCGACCTGGGGGATGCCGTCACGACGGGTGAATGGCGGGTGCGGCTGGGCGACCTGGAACGGCTGGTCATCGGGCAGTCGATGGCGTGGATGCTGGGGATCCGCACGCTGGCGGATGCCGACGTCACGCTCTACGCGGTGCGGCGGGGGAGTTTCTCGACGCTGCTGCCGATGGACAACTATACGCGGCGCACGGAGCCTGTGGGCGGGGTCTACGTGCTGGATCTCGATACGGAACGGACCTACGTGCTGACCTCGCTGCGGCTGGCGCAGTCGCTTTTCGAAGCGGAGGGGCGGGCGTCGGGCCTGGTTTTCCGGCTGACGCCGGATGCGGATGTCGAGCGGACGTGTCAGGCCGTCTCCGAAGCGGTCGGGGATTCGTTCCGGGTGCGGACGCGCGACGAACTGCGGGCGTCGTTCTACCGGATCATGACCTACGAGAAGTGGGGCATCTTCTTCATCGCGCTGCTGGTGCTGGTGATCGCCTCGTTCTCGGTGGTGGGGGCGCTTTCGATGCTGATCGTGGAGAAGCGCCGGGACATCGCGACGTTCCGGGCGCTGGGTGCGGACACCCCGCTGCTTCGCCGTATTTTCCGCACCGAAGGGCTGCTGATCTGCGGTCTGGGGGCGGTGATCGGGCTGCTGCTGGGTGTTGCGCTTAGCCTCGTGCAGCAGTATTTCGGGGTGATCGAGATCCCTGCGGAGACGTTCCTGACGAAGAGTTACCCGGTTGAGTTGCGTCTTTCGGACTTGTTTGCCGTAGCGGTCACCTTTTCGCTGGTTTCGCTGCTTCTTGCGGATGTTACGGTCCGCAACATGATAAAAAATACCACACGTTCATGAAACGACTCATACCCTATGTGCTTTGCAGCCTGCTGCTGGGGGGCTGTGCCCGCCACAGGATCATTCCGGACGATGAACTGGCGCTGATTTTCCACGATGCGTTTCTCACGAACGCCTACCTCAATACGGAGAATGTCCGTTCGGATTCGCTGCGCCTCTACGAGCCGATCTTTGCGCATTACGGCTATACGACCGAGGATGTGCACTATACGATCGGCAACTTTTCGAAACGGAAGAGTGCGCGTCTGGGGGATGTTGTCGAGGAGGCGATCGACCTTCTGGAGGCCGAGGGTAAGATCTACAACCGGGCGGTCGCCATTCTGGATACGATCGACAACGTGGCTTTGCGGACCTTCACGCGCCCGGTTGTTTCGGATACGCTGATCCGGGTTTCGGCGCTGCGGGACACGTCTCGTCTGAGTTTCGTGATCGACGTGGAGCCGGGCAGTTACGAGGTTTCGCTGAAGTACCGGATCGACTCGCTGGACCGGAATCCGCGGGGGTTGCGGAGTTCGATGTGGTTGGAGCGTCGGGACAGCACGCGGTCGAACGCCTATACGACGACGCTTCGCCGCAACCGGGATGAGTCGTTTTCGCGCCGTTTCACGGCCGATTCGACACACCGGCGGCTGCACATTCACCTGCTGACCTTCGGGGAGGCGCCGCAACGGCCGTCGATTACGGTCCGGGACCTGAAGGTGGAGTTCACGCCGCCGACGCGGGATGCCGTGGAGCGTCTGTATGAGAAACAGCTCAATATCCGGATTTTTGCCGATGAATTCTTTCGGGGAGCACTTTCGCCGCAGGATAGCCTCTAACCTGCTTTGGACGCCGCAGGGGCTTGTCCGCCATCCGCTGGTAACCTTTTACGAAGGGGGCCGTTTTCTGGTGGAGAGTTGTCCTGCCCCGGACCGGCTTCCTGCCACGGAGTTTTATGCGGGATTGCTGGTCGGGGATTTTCCGGAGGATTACCAGGCGGCATTCGAACGCCTGCGGAGCGGGTCTGACGATCTGCTGACGGCTTTGTCGCGAGCGGTTGTTCCGGGCGGGATCTGGGTAGTGCTTTCGGGTCTGGACTATGCCCGGATGCGCCTGACGCCGCACGCGCGGATCCAGCGGCTGTAGCCACCGCCTACCCTTCCCCCCCCCTCTGTCGGTTGGGTGCTTTTCGGAAGGATCTGCCGCCAGCCTTTTTCCCTTTTTTCTTTTTCGCCGACCCCTCCCGGCCTGCTGTCTTTCCTCTTCTTCCTGCCGGTTGGGGCCCTCCCGGCCTGCCGTCTTTCCTTTTTCTCTTTTCCGGCCTTTCGGCCCCTTCCGGTCACTTCCGGCCCGTCGCCTGCGGCTCCTCCCCTCCCCTCTTTCCGCCTCAGATCGGGAGGTGTTCTTCGACCGTGCGGCGGAGATGGCTGCTGTCGAGATGGGTGTATATTTCGGTAGTCAGGATGCTTTCGTGTCCGAGCATCTCCTGCACCTGGCGGATCGAGGCGCCGCCTTCGAGCAGATGGGTTGCAAACGAATGCCGGAAGGTGTGGGGGCTGATCCGTTTGTCGATTCCGGCCCGTTCCGCGGCCTGTTTGAGGATCGTGAAGACCATCACGCGGGTAAGTTTTCCGCCTCGGTTGTTCAGGAAGAGGACCTCTTCGTCGGAGTGGATTCCGGCCCGTTTGTCAAGATATCGTTGGATGCGTTCCCGGGCCGTGGTGCTGACGGGCACGAGACGCTGCTTGTCTCCTTTTCCGATGACCCGGATATACCCCTCCCCGAAGAAGAGGTCCTGGATCCGGATTCCGGTCAGTTCCGAAACGCGGAGTCCGCAGGAGTAGAGGAGTTCGAGCATGGCCTGATCGCGGATTCCCTTGACGGTGGAGGTGTCTATGGCGGCGATGATTCGGTCGATCTCCTCGGTCGAGAGGATGTCGGGGAGTTGTCGACCGCATTTGGGTGTCAGGATGAACTCTGCGGGTGATGCTTCGATCCGGTCGTTGATCATCAGGAAGTTGTAGAAGCTTTTGATGCTGCTCAGGGCCCGGGCCTGGGAAGTTTTTTCGCGTCCGCGGTCGTATAGCCAGGCCATGTACCGTTCGATCATCTGGGGTTCGACCTTGCGAGGCGGGAGGTCCCACATCCGGAGGATGAAGTGTGCGAACTGCCTGAGGTCTCTCAGATAGGATTCCACGGAGTTTTCGGCGAGTCTTTTTTCGAGTTTGATATAGGTTCGGTAGCGTCGAGCTGCCTCCTCCCACTTTTTGGTATTTTCTGCCATCCGTTGCGTCGTATAACGGGGAATTTACGTAACTTTGTCGAAGCGAAGGTACGGAAAATTTTACATAATATTATCCTATGGATTACATATCGCTTCAAATTCCGGTTTCGGATGCCGAACAGGGCGAGATCCTGACGGCGGAACTGGCCGACTATCCGTTCGAGAGTTTCGAGACCGAGGGCTCGGTGCTCAAGGCCTACATTCCGAGCGAACGGCTGGTGGACTGCAAGGGGGATGTCGACGCCCTGCTTGAGCGCTACGGGGTTGCGGGGCGCTATATCGCCATCGAGACGCAGAACTGGAATGCGCTGTGGGAGCGGAACTTCCCGCCGGTGGACGTCGAGGGTCGGCTTCGGATCCGGGCACCGTTCCACGATCCGGCCCCGGACGGGGAGTTGGAGGTGGTCGTGATGCCGAAGATGTCGTTCGGCACGGGTCACCATGCGACGACCTGGCTGGTTTCGCGGGCGGTTCTGGACCTCGGAGTGGCGGGCCGCGCGGGGCTGGACATGGGAAGCGGCACGGGGGTGCTGTCGATCGTGGCGGTGAAGTGCGGGGCTTCGCACGTCGACGCGGTGGACATCGACGACTGGGCGGATGCGAACTGCCGGGAGAACATCGCCGCAAACGGCGTTGCGGATCGGATTACGCCGCTGCTGGGCGATGTGCGCCGCATAGCGGGCCGCCGCTACGGCTTCATCCTGGCCAACATCAACCGCAACATCCTGCTGGCGGACATGTCGTGCTACGCCGCGACGCTGGAGCGGGGCGGGGACCTGGTGATGAGCGGCTTTCTGGAAGCGGACGTCCCGGCGATCGTCTCCCGGGCGGAGGAGTTGGGGCTGGAGCTTGTGGAGACAGCCTCGCGCGAGGGTTGGCAGATGGTCCATGTGCGTAAGACGGAGTAGCCGGGGGTGAAGAGTTACAAGGGGCGCGGCATCGTGTTGCACACGCTCAAATACGGCGACACGTCGCTGGTTGCCTACCTGCTGACCGATGTGGGAGGTCGCCGGAGCTATATGGTGCAGGGGGTCCGGAGCCGGAAGGGTCACGGTTCGAAACTGGCGCTGTTCCAGCCGTTGTTTCCGGTGGAGTTCGAGGGGCTGGAGTCTCCGCGTCAGCAGATGGACCGTTTCAAGGAGGTGCGTTCGGGTTTTCTGCTGCAAAGTCTGCCCTTCGATGTGCGGAAGTCGACGATTGCGCTCTTCATGGCCGAGGTTTTGTACCGTCTGATCCGGGAGAGCGAGCCGAACGGGGCGTTGTTCGAATTCGTCTGGAATTCGGCTGCGGCTTTGGATGCGCTGGACGAGGGGGTTCCGAATTTCCATCTGTGGTTCCTGGCGAATCTGAGCCGCCTGCTGGGTTTCCGCCCGGGGAACGACTACCGGAGCGGGTGGTGGTTCGACATCCGGGAGGGCCTTTACACGCCGACGTGCCCGGTTCATCCGGGTTCGATGACGCAGGAGTGCGCGGGGCTGCTGGACCGGATGCTGGGGATCGACGTTCGGCGGCTGGGTGAAATCGAACTCAACCGGCGGCAGCGGTCGGACTTTTTGAGTGCAATGTTGTCCTATTTCGGTTATCATCTCGAAGGGATCAGTTCGGTGCAGTCGATCCGCATACTACGAGAGGTTTTTTGACGTTTTATTAACAGGAAAACAGAGATGTAAACCATGAAAAGACACACATTTTTGGCGGCCATTGCTCTTTTCGCAGTTTTGGCCGCCACGGCTCAGCATCCGGAGCCGATTATCGAGTTCAAACCGGATACGGTACGGCATACGACCCCTGGTTTTACGCTGCCGGATTCTTTGGCGCACATGTCGCCGTGGAAGCCGGATTACCGGACGATGGCGCCGCTGAAGACCAAGCCTGCGGTTTCGATGACCTCTGTCGTGGTGATCCAGCGGGAGAATCTGCCTTCGCGGGTTACGGTGATCGACAACAACACGTTGCGTCTGGGACCGCATTTCAATCTTTCGAACGGTCAGGCCTGGAACTGGAGTCCTTTTCCGGATGCTTACCTCGATGCCCGGACGCTTTCGTTTCCGATGCCGCGTTGAGGGTCCGGGAGGATCCGGCTTTTCCCTGTCAACGCCCGGAAAGGGCCTCAGACTTCACCCCTGTCGGCTGCCGACAGGGGTTTGTTGTTGAAATCGGCGGACCGATGCGTGGAATAATAGGTATTTTCGCGTATTGACGGGCAGCGTTGAAATTCCGAATTTTGCATCGGGGAAAACGGCTTTTTCCGACGCTGACGGCGGGCTTTGGCCTTCGATCCGTTGTGATATCCGCTTTTTGGAATCCAGCCCGGCGCCGGTGTTTCCCGCACCTCTTCGATCGTCCGCCCGACGTTCCGGGATCTTTGGTTCCGCAGCGCCGGGGACTTCGCAAGGGGTTCCGTATTTCATGCAACCGATGAACAACGAATGAAAAACTGGCTTGAAAAACTCCGGACCGAGGATTGGGTCGTGGTGTGGGTTTCGATTCCGCTGCTGACGCTTGCGGCGCTGATTCCCGCGGATCTTCCCTCCGTTCCGTCGACGCTGATCGGCGAAGTGGCGTGGTACAACATCGCCTATCTGTTTCTGATCGTCCTGGTGGTGCTCTATGTGGGGAGCCTGCTGCTGCGCCGCCCCTTGCGGGGGATGCTGCCATCGCTGGTGGTGGTCTTCGCGCTGTCGCTGCTGGCGCAAATGGTGGCCAAACTCCCGGCCGTCTCGTACTATGGGTTCGAATCGGTCTTTTTCTCGGTGCTGTTCGGCCTGCTGGTCCGGAACGTGTGGCGGGTCCCGGCGTGGATGAAACCGGCGATCCAGGGCGAATTCTTCATCAAGATCGGCGTGGTGTGCCTCGGGGCAACGATCCTCTTCAGCGACGTGATGAAATCCGGCATCTTCGGACTGCTGCAGGCCTGCCTGGTAGTTGCCGTGGTTTGGTTCTTCGCCTTTCGGGTTTCGCGGCGTCTGGGCGTCGACGAACGCTCGGCAATGGTCCTTTCGAGCGGGGTTTCGATCTGCGGGGTCTCGGCCTGTATCACGGCGGCACGTGTTGCCGGGGGTGACGACCGCAAACTCTCCTACATCGTCTCGCTGGTGCTGATCGTGGTGGTTCCGATGATCTACCTGATGCCGTGGCTGGCCCATTGGATCCTTCCGCATCTGTTCACTCCGGAGGTGGCCGAGGAGGTCGCAGGGGCGTGGATCGGCGGAACGATCGACACGACGTCGGGCGTTGCGGCATCGAGTCTGATCGTCGGGGAGGTTGCCAACCAGCACGCCGTGATCATCAAGGCGGCCCAGAACGTATTGATCGGCGTGGTAGCCTTCTTCATCGCGCTGTATCTCTCGGCCCGGGGCGGTGCGGGCGGCCAGAAGCCGTCGCTGGGTATCGTCTGGGAGAAGTTCCCGAAGTTCATTCTGGGCTTTGTGGCCGCTTCGCTGGTCTTCAGTGTGCTGCAGTCGAGCGGGGCCTTCGTGCCGGGAGCGAAGGGCAAACTGCTCGAACCGGGTGTTGCGAAGATGTTCTCGTCGGTTTTCTTTTCGCTGGCTTTCGTCTGCATCGGGCTCGACACGCGGCTGAAGGAGATCATCTCGAAGGAGAACCGCAACATCCTGCGGGCGTTCCTGACGGCCCAGACCTTCAATATCGTGGCGACGTTCCTGATTGCGTGCCTGCTCTTCGGGGTGCTGAAACCGCTGTGGTCATAACACTCTCCCCAATCGGATATGAAAAAGGCTGATTCGATGTCGAATCAGCCTTTTTTCGTCCCTTTTCGAAGCGGAGGATTCGGCCCTTTCCCGGGCTCTTTCCGGAAGGATCCCTTGTGCCCGACCCTCTCGCGGCCTCTGAGCGCTTTTCCTCCGTTTCCGGGGTTGTTTCCGGGGCCTTTCCCGCCTCCGGATGGAGCTTTCCCTCCAAACCCGAAAAAATAACTCTTCTGACGCCGCTTCTCCTCCTGGGATCGTGCGACGTACACCGGCTCGTGGGTGTAGGGATTTTCTCCGGTATAGAACATCACCGATGAGAGGGTCATGGGCGTGGGAGTCAGGTCCTGGACCTGCTCCAGATTGAAATGGAGCCTGCCCAGCACCTTTTCCGCGAGGGCCTTCATGTCGTACTCGGTGCATCCGGGATGCGAGGAGATGAAGTAGGGGATCAGCTGATAGGGCAGCTGCTCTTCGCGGCAGATGCGGTGGAAATCCGTGTTGAGTTTTTCGAAGAGGGCGAAGGGTGGCTTGCGCATCAGCCGCAATACGCCCTCTTCGGTGTGCTCCGGGGCGACTTTCAGCCGCCCGGAGGTGTGGTGGACCAACACGGTGCGCAGATAGGGCGAGTCGTCGAAGAGGTCGTAACGGATTCCGCTGCCGATAAAGGCCTTTTTGATCCCCTTCACGGCGCGGATCTTCGCGTAGAGATCGAGCAGGGGCCGGTGGTTGTTGTCGAGATTGGGGCACTTCGCGGGGTGGAGACACGACGCACGCCGACACCGGGCACAGAGCGCCCGGTCCCGGCCTCCCATGCGGTACATGTTGGCCGACGGGGCCCCGACATCGGAGAGATAGCCCTTGAATCCGGGCATTTTCGTGATGCGTTCGACTTCGGCGAGGATCGATCGTTCGCTGCGCGAGTGGATGAATTTGCCCTGATGGGCGGAGATGGTGCAGAACGAGCATCCGCCGAAACAGCCGCGGTGAATGTTCACCGAGAACTTGATCATCTCCCAGGCTGGAATCTCCCCGCGACCCGTGTAACGGGGATGAGGCGCCCGCTCGTAGGGGAGGTCGAACGAATGGTCCAGCTCTTCGGTCGAGAGGGCGGCATTGGGGGGTGTCACGACGACATACTGGCTGCCGACGGCCTCGACCAGCGTGGCTTCGGGGGCCATCAGGTTGCTCTGGGTCTCGATGACGGTGAAGTTTTCGCCGAAGGCCCGCTTGTCGTGCAGACACTCCTCGAACGAGTGGAGGCGGATCGTGCGCTCGGGATCGAGCCGCGAGACATAGCCCTCGTCGGCGAGGAAGGCCACCTGGCGGATCTTGCGCAGGAGTTTGGCGTTGTATCCGTTGCGCATGGCGCGTGCAACCTGCTGGACGACGCCCTCTCCCATGCCGTAGATCAGAAGGTCGGCGCCGCTTTCGACCAGCAGCGAGGGCTTCAGCTGGTCGCTCCAGTAGTCGTAGTGGGTGAGCCTCCGCAGCGAGGCTTCGATGCCTCCGACGACGACCGGGACGTGGGGATACAACCGTTTGAGGATCTGCGTGTAGACCGTCACGGCGTAATCGGGTCGGAACCCAGCCTTTCCGCCGGGGGTGTAGGCGTCGTCGTGGCGCAGGCGGAGGTTGGCCGTGTAGTGGTTGACCATCGAGTCCATGGCGCCCCCGGATACGCCGAAGAAGAGCCTCGGAGCGCCCAGTTTGGTGAAATCGCGCAGGTCGTCGCGCCAGTTGGGCTGGGGGACGATCGCCACGCGGTAGCCCTCGGCTTCGAGCAGGCGCCCCACGACGGCGGCCCCGAAGGCCGGATGGTCGATGTAGGCATCGCCCGAGAAGAGGATCACGTCCAACTGATCCCATCCGCGTTCGCGGACCTCCTTGACGGTTGTCGGCAGAAACATGTTTCTTGGGTGATAGAGTCGTTACAATCAGGCTGCTGTGCTCCGTCTATTCGATTTCTTCCGCGCCCCGTCCTCCGGCGATGTAGGTGTCCCACTTGGCGAGCAGGGCTTTGAAATCGTCGGGCAGCTCGCTGTCGAACAGGACGTCGCGGTGCGTGGCGGGGTGTTCGAACCCCAACAGTCGGGCGTGGAGGGCGTGGCGGGGCATCAGGGCGAAGCAGTTTTCGATGAACTGCCTGTACTTGGCAAAGGTCGTGCCCTTGAGGATGCGGTCACCGCCGTAGCGCTCGTCGTTGAAGAGCGGGTGCCCGATCCAGGCCATGTGGACGCGGATCTGATGCGTGCGGCCCGTTTCGAGGCGGCACTCCACGAGCGTCACGTAACCGTATCGGCGCAGTACCTTCCAGTGGGTTACGGCGTGCTTGCCGTCCGAGCCGTCGGCGAAGACGTACATCTTCTGCCGGTCTTTCGGGCTGCGGCCGATATTCCCGGTGATGGTCCCCTCGTCCTCGTCGAAATTGCCCCAGACGAGGGCGACGTATCGGCGCTGGATCGTGTGGTCGAAGAACTGTTTGGCCAGCCGGGCGTGGGTCTGTTCGTCCTTGGCGATCACGAGGAGCCCCGAGGTATTCTTGTCGATGCGGTGGACCAGTCCGGCCCGGTTTTGCTCCTCGGCTGAAATCCCTTGGGCGTTGAGGTGGTACATCAGGGCGTTTACGAGCGTTCCGGTGTAGTTTCCTACGCCGGGATGGACGACCATGCCTGCGGGTTTGTTGACGATCAGCAGATGGTCATCCTCGTAGGGGATGTCGAGCGGGATGTTTTCGGCCACGAGTTCCGTTTCGCGCCGCGGGTAGGGCAGCACGATCTGAATCCGGTCCAGGGGTTTGACCTTGTAGCTCGACTTGGCGGCCTTTCCGTTGACGAGGATGTTCCCGCTGTCGGCGGCAGCCTGAATGCGGTTGCGCGAGCAGTGCTCCATCCTTACGGTGAGGAACTTGTCCAGCCGCATGGGGGTCTGTCCCTTGTCGGCCGTCACGGCGAAGTGTTCGTAAAGCCCGGCCTCCTCTTCGTCCTCCGGTTCTGCGGCGAACGCTTCGGGGTCCGCGGGGAGCGTCTCCAGAGCGGGATCGTCGGTATGGCGTTCGGCACTCATTAGTCGAAAAATCCTTCGTTGTCGTCGTTTGTGCGGCGAGTTTCGGGGCTTTCCGGCTCCCGGGCGGGATCGGCGAGGGCCTCTTCGATCGAAATCCGGGCCAGCGAGTCGTTCTCCTCCATCTCTTCGAGTTTCCGGGCTTCGGCTGCTGCTTCGGCCTGTTTTTCGGCTTCGGCCCGGTGTTCGGCGAGTTTTTCGTCATCGAGCGTGAGGCGCAGGTCGACGCGCGATCCGAGTGCTGCGGAACGCTCGGCCCCGGGGATCTGGATGTAAACGCGGGCATCCTTCTGGTTGAGGAGATCGACCCCTTCGTCGAAATCGATGCGTCCGATGTTCAGCCCGAGCTCCCAGAGGCGTCCTTTTGCCTGGGCGAGGGGTTGTCCGACCACCTGTGGGACGATCGTCGAGGCATATCCCTCCTCGACGCCGACGTAAAGCGTGACGCCCGAACCCATTTCGGCCTCGATCCGGGAGTCCTGCAGGACGGGTTTTCCGTCGCAGAACTCTTCGAGGACGTAGTTGGTGGCGATGTCGGGCCGGTAGATAAGCTCTGCGATTTCGAGACCTGCGATTTCGAGCATGTTCTTGGCCTGGCGGAGCGAGCGTCCGGCGACATAGGGCACGGGGACCATCTTCTGGCGGAAGGAGTTGATCGTGATGTAGACCGTCCGTCCGGGTTTTACCTCGACGCCGCCTTCGGGGAGCTGGTCGAGGACGATTCCGCCTTCGTATGCGGGTACGAACAGCGAGTCGTTGATATGGAGTTTGAGGTCGTTTTTCCGGGCGATTTGCTGGGCCTCGGGGAGGGGGATCCCCGAGAAGTCGGGGACGGTGCGCCGTGCGCCGTGGCGGGTTCCGATCTGCATGAGCAGGTGTGCGGCGACGGCCATCACGAGGATGATTGCGGCGATGATGAGGAGGTTCCAGAGGAGTTTGTGTTCCCGGATCCGTGCGAGGAAGCTGGCTGGTTTCTGCATGGTCATGGATTTATTTCGGCGCCTTCTGGTAGAGGTAGACGGCAATGCCGAGGTAGATGATGTTGGGGAGCCAGACGGCGAGTCCCGTGGGGAGCGTTCCGCTCTTTGCGAACTCTTCGAAGAAACGGTTGAAGAGGATGTAGGAGAAGCAGAGTCCGGTCCCGATACCGATGTGGAGGCCGGTTCCTCCGCGGACCTTGCGCGAGGAGAGCGAGACGCCGATGAGCGTGAGGATGAAGGTCGAGAGGGGGTATGCGTAGCGGGCGTGTTTTTCGACCTCGATGATATTGATCGAGTCGGATCCTTTGGCACGCTGCTGTTCGAGGAACTGGTTCAGTTCGGAGATGTTCATGGTCTGAATCAGGTCGTTGATGGCCCCGAGTTCGGCGACTTCGAGGTTGATGAGGGTATCGAGGTTTCGGAACTGTTCGAAGGTTTCGCTGCCGTCGGCCGCGAATTCGCGTTTGGTGTATCGGGGGGCTGTCCAGCGTTTGGTTTCGGGGTTGAACTTGGCGTCGGCGGCTTCGAGCGAGCGGACCATGGAACCCTCTTCGTATCGTTCCAGAACGAAGAACGAAGCCTGCCGGGAGCTGCCGTTGTAGCCGCGGATATAGGCGAAGGTTCCGGGTTCGATCTGTCGGTAGATATGGCGGTCGTAGCGGGTGTTCTGCTTTTTGGGGATGTACTCCTGCTGGAAGGCGATGACGCGGCGCTGGGATCGGGGTATGACCCAGAGGTTGAGGGTGAGCGAGAGCGACGCGATGATGAGCGCCCCGAGGAAGTAGGGCCACATCAGCCGTCGGAAGGACATGCCTCCGGAGAGCATGGCGACGATTTCGGTCTGATAGGCCATCTTCGAGGTGAAGAAGATGCAGGCGATGAAGGTGAACAGGCCGCTGAACTGGTTGATGAAGAAGGGGATGAAGTTGAGGTAGTTCTGCAGCAGAATAGCCTTCATCGGGGCGTGCGTGGCGGTGAAGTCGTCGATTTTCTCGGCGTAGTCGAAGATCACGACGATGACGATGATCATCGCGATGGCGAAGAAGTAGGTTGCGAGGAACTTGCCGAGTATGTACCGGTCCAGAATCTTGAATCCGGGGAAACGAATTTTCATCGATCAGAGCCTTCTTGTGAGTTTTTGGACCATTGTCTCTTTCCAGGGTTTGAAATCTCCGGCGAGGATGTGGCTGCGGGCCTCGCCGACGAGCCGGAGGTAGAATGCGATGTTGTGGAGCGAAGCGATCTGGGCGGCGAGCATTTCGCCGCAGACGGCCAGGTGGTGCAGATAGGCCTTCGAGTAGAGCGTGTCGACGAAGGCCGTACCGTCGGGGTCGATCGGGGAGAAGTCGTCCTCCCACTTTTTGTTTCGGATGTTGATGACGCCCTCGGCGGTGAAGAGCTGGCCGTTCCGGCCGTTTCGCGTGGGCATCACGCAGTCGAACATGTCGACGCCGCGTTCGATTCCTTCGAGGATGTTGACCGGCGTACCGACCCCCATCAGGTAGCGGGGCCGGTCCTCGGGGAGAATGGCGTTGACCACCTCGATCATTCGGTACATCACCTCGGTGGGTTCACCGACGGCCAGACCGCCGATGGCATATCCGTCGGCATCGTACTGTTTGGCGTTCTCGGCGGCGCGGACCCGGAGATCGGGATAGGTGCACCCCTGGACGATGGGGAACAGCGCCTGATAGTGTCCGTATTTGGGTGCGGTCTGCCGGTAGCGGTTGAAACATCGGTCGAGCCACCGTTCGGTGAGGTCGAGCGACTTGGCGGCGTATTCACGGGGTGCGTCACCCGGGGGGCACTCGTCGAATGCCATCATGATGTCGGCGCCGATGGTGCGTTCGGTGTCGATGACGCTTTCGGGGGTGAAGAGGTGCTTCGAGCCGTCGATGTGGGAACGGAAGTAACACCCCTCCTCCTTGAGTTTTCGGCACGCGGCGAGGGAGAAGACCTGAAAGCCTCCGCTGTCGGTGAGCATGGGTCCGTCCCAGGTGGAGAAGCGGTGGACGCCTCCGGCGCGTTCGAGGATCTCCATGCCGGGTCGCAGGTAGAGGTGGTATGTATTGGCCAGGATGATCTGCGCGTGAGCTTCGTTGCGGACGTCGCGGTGGAAGATTCCCTTGACGGTAGCGGCGGTGCCTACGGGCATGAAGATCGGGGTCCGGACCGTTCCGTGATCGGTCTGGAGTTCACCGGCGCGGGCCTGCGAGGCGGGGTCTTTCTGTTGGAGGGTAAATTTCATACGCATCTATTCGGCAAAAATACACAAAATATTCGTATCTTTGCGCATATTTTGTCAATATGC
>CALUMM010000001.1 GCA_944321755.1 uncultured Alistipes sp. | reverse complement strand
CGTGGCCACGGTCCACAAGTTCCAGGGACGGGAGAAGGAGGCCATCATCCTGTCGACCGTCGACGATCAGATTACCGCCTTCACGGATGATCCCAATCTGCTGAACGTCGCCGTATCGCGGGCCAAACGGCAATTTACGCTCGTCACTTCGAGCAACGAACAGCCCGACAGCCGCAACATCGCCGATCTGCTGGCCTACATCGACTACAACGGCGGCAAGATCACGGAGAGCGCCATCCATTCGGTTTTCGACCTGCTCTACGAACCCTATGCCGAGGCTCGGCAGGAGTTCCTCAAACGGCATCGCCGGATCTCGGAGTTCGACTCCGAGAATCTGACCTACGCTCTATTGGAGCGGGTGTTGGAGGCTGACCCAGCATTCCGGCATCTGGGCGTTCTCTGTCACCAACCGCTGCGACAGTTGATCCGCGACTGGACGTTTCTCAACGACGAGGAGCGCCGTTATGCCTCGAACGGAGCCACACACCTCGACTTTCTGATTTACAACCGGGTGAGCAAACGTCCCGTTCTGGCTGTCGAGACCGACGGCTACCAGTTCCACAAACAAGGAACCCGCCAATCCGAACGCGACCGGATGAAGGATCGCATCCTCGACCGCTACGGCCTTCCGTTGCTGCGCCTCTCAACTACGGGCACCGACGAAGAAGCGAAAATCCACACGCAATTAGCCGAACTCTTACAGAGATAGCGGCTGGAGGAATTTATGGCTAAAAATCCGTCCAATCCATTCGAAATTACTATCTTTGTATATTAACACGCTCCCAATGAAAAAAGAAGCAGGATACGTATATATTCTGACCAATCCGAGCTTTAAGGAGGATTGGGTGAAAATCGGCAAGAGTTCCCGCCCGGTAGATGTTCGCTCGAAAGAGTTGGACAATACGGCCGTGCCTATGCCGTTCGAGATTTATGCGACACTCAAAACCTCGAAATACGAGGAGGTCGAGAAATTGATTCACAAGACGATCGACCGGCTGACCGATTTGCGGATTCGCCAAAATCGGGAATTCTTCAACGTACCTCCTGCTAAAGCGTTGGACATCCTGCGCGACATATCGACCACGCTCGACGATGCCGAGATCGATGAAGTTCATCTTAGGAATAAGAAAGCGGAGCCGGAGGAGCCCACCGAGAACGGGAAGAAACGAGCTCGCTTCAGGTTCAGCATGGTTCATATTCCGATTGGCGCAACTCTAATTTTCGCGCCGACCGGAATTGAAGTAACGGTCGCGGACGACGACCATATCGAATACGAGGGTCGCCTCTACAAACTTTCGCCCTTCGTGGGGACCTTTATGCCCGAGGAGCGCCGCAATACTTCGGGGGCATATCAAGGAGCAAAGTATTTCACCTATAAAGGCGAGCTATTGAGCGACCTCCGAGCCCGTTGCGAACACGAGGAATAAGGCATATATCGATTTAAGCAATATAACTTGCACGTGCCGAAAGGAGAGGTTACATTTGCAGTGTAAAGGTTCATTGAAAGGGCATTCAGGGACGCGGATTTTGAGGTATAAAATCGCGTAACCAGCGTGTAACCTACCACTTTCGGCAATGCGTGCAACCGTTTGATACACGGAGCATTCCGCGGATTCGGATAAAATCCCCTACGCACCGCCAGAGAGGGGCCAGAGAGGAGGGGGCCGGAGAGAAGCCGGAGAAACCGGGCAGATGAGGCCGCCGAGGCCAAGAAAAGAGGCCGCCACAACAAGCAAAACGAGATGGTTACAACAACCGTCTCGTTTTCTTGTAAAGGGCCTCGCCGAAGAGATTTAATAAAGAAATGCCTTGTAAACGATGAGTTTATGAGGCTTTTTTGTTTTTGGTCGGTCTGCACGGGAAAGCAAAAAACAACCGGCTGCGGGTCTCCAGATCGGTGGACTTTCTCCGAGGGCCGAACCGTCCACCGAATAAGCGTTTAACTCATTGATTTGCATCGTATTTCATCCTGACGTAAGAGGCTCCTGAAAGTAATTTTGCAACCTGTAAATACGATGTTATGGAAAGGACAACCTGCTCGCTGATTTACTACCTGCGCAAAACCCGGATTGACAAGGAGGGAAAAGCGCCGATTTATGTAAGCCTCACAATCTGCTGGTTTCAAGCTAAAGACTGCAAATGCCCCATGTGTTTTTCATAATCTGAACTGTCATAATAAAAAGCTGTTACTTATTCCTTAAATCGGTGCGCATCATTCAAATTCTAACCACCTTGTTGACCCCATTCGTTGGAACGGTCTGGGCATCCCCTCCTCCGGACAAGGAGGAGATGCATCTATCCGGCTCCACCTGGCAGGCTGTCATTAATCCGGAAAACGGAACTCTGCTCCGCTTCTCCCGGCAAACAGACCATGAAACCTGGAGTATTCCGTTCCGAACCGGATCACATGCCGGTCCGGCATTCGAGCATGTCTCCCTGAGACCTTCGGAACTCTCCCCCGGCCTGTTCTCCGGACGGCACGGGGAAATCCGTTATGACCTCCGATATCGCAAGGAGATCGATCATCTCTGCATCGAATGCCGGATCACCAACGAGTCCGCAACAACAACCCATACTCCCCGACGCGAACGACTTATCCTGGGCGTAGACTGCGAAATGCGTCATTTCCCGGATTGGGACGAAAAACTATTCCCAACCCTGATCCGTTGTGAAAAGGATTTTGCGTGGGGATATTTTATGTCACCCCGGGGACGGATACTGGCATTCGGAGTCGAAGATCCCGTAGCCTCCTATGGCATAAACTATATCTTCGAGGGAAACAAAGCCTGGCTCTGGGGACACCAGGTTTACACGGCAAGCCTCGATCTTCTCCATACACTGCCTCTCCCGGCACGCCATCCGCAACACCTCACAAAACTCGCTCCCGGGGAAAGCCGCTGCTGGACCATTCATTTGGGCGTTGTCGACAAGTTGGAGCATGTGAAACCCCTTGTTGCAGCATGGATCGCCGCTCCGCTTCTTGACGCTCGGAAATACACTCTTTGCGCAGGAGAACAGGCTTCAGTGAAGGTTTACGGAACGCTACCCGTCACAAAGGTGTCGATCCATACCCCCGACGGCAGGCAGGAACAACTCGACCGCCCGGACGGAAAGCATGTCATCACACCGCCATTAAACAGAAAAGGAATCTACCGCCTTGCGGTAACAGCCGCGAACAAACAGGCAGAGGCTTCGCTTTATGTCCGGGAGCCATGGTCCTGGTATCTGAGACAGGCTCGCGATTTCGTGGCCGAAAACCCTCCATTTTTCAGCGCCTCGTGCGAAACCTTCTACGGATATTATCCGGCATTTCTCGCCGCACGTCACTTCCCAGATGCCGAACGCGACAAACCGCTCAAAGAACGGTTTGCCAGAGCTCTGCCGCAGATGATTCATGCAGATGGACGGCCCCGGAAACAGGCAAACCCCCGGCGAATCCAGAATTTCTCCACATTAGCAGGCATACTCGTCGACCTGTGGGAGGCAACCCGGAACGAATGCTGGCTCGAAACCGCATCCCGGTTGGGCGACTACATCGCTTCCGACTCCGTACAATGGTCCGACGGCTCCTATCGGTCCGGTGCATCCCATTATACGGCGGTTATCTACCCGGCCAAATCAATGTTCGAACTGGCCGATGCCGAACTGCTGGCCGGATGGACCGACCGGGCCCAACGGCATTACCACTCTGCCATGCGCGCAGCCGAAGACCTGCGCCTCCGGCTGGACAACATAGAGACCGAAGGAGATATGACTTTCGAGGACGGAATGATCACCTGCAGTGCCCTGCAAATGGCACTTTGCGGCCTGCACATGCCGGATACCGTACAACGCAAAACATACGCCGAGGCAGCCCGCTACATGATGGAAAAGCATCGCTGTCTCGAACAACTCCTGATTCCTGACTGCCGGATGCGCGGGGCTACACTCCGCTATTGGGAGGCTCTCGACGTCTATTTCTCGCCCAATCAGGTCATGAACTCGCCACACGGTTGGACCGCCTGGAAGATCTATGCACTTTGCTACCTCTATCTGCTGACCGGAGAGATGCCGTTCCTCGACGAGATGATGGAGACCGCCGGAGCCTGCATACAACTCATGGATCTCGACGGCCGGCTGCGCTGGGGATTTCTCCCCGATCCCCATGTCGAGGGCTTGGTGTGTATGCCCGTTGCGGAACGGCCCTTCGAACGGCAGATGCGGGATTCGATTGTCGGCGAACAATATCTCGGCATGATCTCTCCGTGGCTCCGTCCCGCCGATGATGAGGCGTTCACACACTTCGGAGGGCCGGGAGGCGCCGGTGACAATACCGTTTACGAAATTTTCAAGGCGTTGGAAGAGTGCGTCATGACCACGGCCTACATCCTTGTGACGGATACGGGTGAAATTCAATGCCACGGCTGCTCGGCCCGATGGACCTCATCCGGCCTCCTGCATGTCGAACCGGACGATCCCTGCATTGCCCGCATCCATCTGAATACGGCAAAACCGATAACCGTAAAGGGCCGGATGCAGAACCGCATATTCAGGGTGTCGGCAGACCGCGGCATGAACTGGATCGGACGGGACCCTTATCCGAAAATCCCGGGTGGGGCTGAATGTACCGAAAGCGAATAAAAAATCCCGCAGGACCTTTGTCCTGCGGGATTTTTCCGGCCGGAGCGGCCCTTATTCGGCTTTTAGCGTAAGGCGTGCCGTGCCCACGCCCCGGCTGCGCGCCTCCAAGCGAATCTCGCCCGGTTCGCCCGTCGACCGCAGGATAACCAGCGCAAGTCCGTTGAACGTCTTGACCGAAGAACTCCGGAACGGAGCATGGCTCGTAGGATCACCGTTGTCGGTGGCGACGATTCGGGCCGGGCCCTCTACTGAAAAATCAATGCGGTTCATCGCCTGCGGAACAAAACGGCCTTTCCGGTCCGTCATCTTTGCCGTAACAAAAAGCAGGTCTTCACCGTCGGCCCGCATCGTCGGCCGGTCGGAAGCCAGTTCGACAAATGCGGCTTTCCCGGCTGTTTCAACACGCGATTCGGCCCAAAGTGTACCGTTCCGCCAGGTTACGACCCGCACTTCGCCCGGTTCATAACGGACGCTGTCCCAACGCAGCCGGTATTCAAACGGGCCCTTGCGCCGCACGCCCTGTGAGCGGCCGTTGACGAAAAGTTCCGCCGCATCTCCCGAAGTATAGACATGGACGGGAGTCACTGCGCCCTCGCGTCCGGGCCACGTCCAGTGCGGCAGGATATGGGCCATCGGCAAATCGGGTCGCCACCGGGACTGATAGAGATAGTAACGGTCCTTGGGAAATCCCGCCAGATCCACAATCCCGAAATAGGAACTCCGTGACGGTATGCGCAGACGACCCAACCGGGCAAGCTCCTCCGCAGCCCGGGCCCGGGCTTCCGGATCGCTGAAATTTTCCAGAACGGTATAGTCATCGTTATAGGGCGTGGGTTCGCCGAGATAATCGAATCCGGTCCAGACAAACTCCCCGGCGGCCGTAGGATTGCGGTCCAACCCTTCGAATTCGACATCGGGAGGAGTCGACCAGTCGGGGGCCGAACGGTCGTAGGAACTGACCTGAAAATCCGCACGTCCCTGACTTTTATCATCGCTCAACGGAAAAACGTAAAAACCGCGCGTACTGATGCACGAGGCCGTCTCACTCCCCAGAAAAGGCTGGAACGGATCGTTGCGGCAAAACGCCGCGTAAAGCATCGGCTTGTAATTGAATCCGAACAGGTCGACCGTATGTCGGAATTCGTTGGAGGCCGCCAGCCAGTAATTGCTCCCGAAGGTCGTCGGACGCGACGGATCTTCACGGTGCGCAAGGTCGGTCAGTTGCCGTGCAATACCGTAGGTCTGCGGATGCCACTGTTCGCCGGTCTCGTTGCCGATGCTCCAGGCGATGACCGAAGGATGGTTGCGGTCGCGGCGGATCATCGCCGTGAAATCGGCCTCCCACCAGTCGTCGAACAACAGCGCATAGCCGTTCGGTTTCTTGGGTATGCGCCACGTATCGGTGAATTCGTCGAGAACCAGCAGCCCCATGCTGTCGCAGAGTTCCAGCAACTCCGGAGTCGGCGGATTGTGCGCCGTGCGGATCGCATTGGCCCCCATCTCCCGCAGAATACGCAACTGGCGCACAAGGGCACTGCGATTGACAGCTGCTCCCAACGCCCCGAGATCGTGATGCAGGCAGACACCCTGCAACTGCACCCGCTCGCCGTTCAGAAAAAAACCTTCGTGGGTGAATTCCGCACGCCGAATGCCGAAAGGCGTGGAATAACACTCCGTAATACGGCCGCCGCAACGTACCGTTGTGACGGCAAGATACCGGTCGGGATGTTCGGGGCTCCAAAGCCGGGGACGATTCACGACAAATGTCTGCACGAGCCTTTGTCCGTCCCGCATCGCCTCGATGCGGGCCTCGGAACGGTCCACGGCCTCCCCAAGGGCTGTCCCGCCGGTTCCGAGCAGAAAAAGTTCGGTCGTTACGGTCACGGATGCAGGCTCCGGACCATTATTGCGCAACTCAATGCGCAGGTTTACCGACGCACGGTCGGCGGAAACATGCGGCGTCGTGACGAAGGTCCCCCACCAGGCCACGCCAACCGGATCGGATTTCGTGAGCCACACATTCCGGTAGATCCCGCCACCGGGATACCAGCGGCTCGATTCGGGCGGATTGTCGAGACGAATGGCCAACGTATTCTCCCCCGGCTCAAGGGCTGGCGTCAGATCGATCCGGTAAGAGGTGTACCCATAGGGCCAGCCGCCAACCAGACGTCCGTTGCACCACACCGTAGAAAACGACATGGCACCGTCCAACTCCAGAAAAAAACGTTTCCCCAGATCCGCAGCATCCACGTACAGGCTCCTGCGGTACCAGGCCTGACCCCACCAGGCCAGTTTCCCGGTCTCCCCGGGATACTCCTGCCGGAACGGGCCTTCGATCCCCCAGTCATGAGGCAGATCAAGCTGCCGCCAGGATCCGTCGTCAAATGCCGGATCGGCAAACGGACCGCCGTCGGGATGGCCGGCCGGACGGACATGACGACACCCCTCCGCCAACAACGGATTGGACGTCGGCAGCAGCCACGGCTTGAGCCGGTCATAACTCAATCTCAATGAGTCGGCGGCGGAAGCGTCCCCGAGATGGAACCGCCAACCGTCATTCAACCGGATCCGTCCCGATGGCTGGGCCGTGGCCCAGCCCGTCAGGCACAGACCCCACAACAACAAACAGACAATGCGTTTCATCGGTGCGACGTTCAGCGGACGGTCAACCGCCCCGTCAGCCGGATATCCTGCGAGGAGGCTCCCACGAAGATTTCGAAATCACCCGGTTCCACAACAAAGTCGTGCCGCACACAGTCGTACTGGCGAAAAGCCTCCCCGCCGAGCCGGATCACGACCCGCCGCGTCTCTCCACGCTTCAAAAAGAGTTTTTCGTACCCCTTCAACTCCTTGGCCGGTCGCACTACGGATGATTCCACATCTCCGACATAGAGCTGGGCCACTTCGCCTCCGTCGCACCGTCCCGTATTGGTCACGTCGAACGAAACCGCAAACTCTCCGTTCCCGAGCTCTTCGATCGCCAAGGCCCCGTATTCAAACGTCGTATAGGAGAGTCCGAATCCGAAGGGGAAAAGCGGCTCGACTCCGTTCCGCTCGTACCCCCGATACCCGACAAAGACGCCTTCGTTATACTCGACCCGCCGGTAGGGATTGTCGGCCTTGACCGAATCCGTATTGGGATAATAGTTGTCGTGGACGGGGTTATCCTCCCAGCGCCTTTCCCACGTGAAGGGAAGTTTCCCGCTGGGCGAAACCTTTCCCGTGAGCAGTTCGGCTACGGCATCGCCGCCCTGCTGCCCCTGATACCAGGCCATCAGTACGCCTCCCGTGCGGTCGAGCCAGGGCGCCAGCTCCACTCCGCCTCCCGAGTTGATCACCACCACCGCCTTGTCGGTATGCTCAAGGACTGATTCCAGGCAGTACAGATGCCCTTCGGGCAATGCAAACGGACGGTCCCAGCTCTCCGATTCGAGGTACCAGTCGTATCCCACGCAGACAACCACCGCATCCGCCGTGCGGACCGCCTCGAAAAAGGCCGGATCGTTCAGATAATCCGCATAGCGGAACATCGTCTCCTGTTCCGACCCGCCGTCGAAATGTTCGTAGGTGATTCGGTAGAGCCGTCCGCCCTCGAACTTGCGGAAACCCTCCTTCTGACGGAACGGATGGCTGTACCACTGTTCGATCAACTCCTCGCCGTCGATCAGCAGGCGGTAACCGTCGTCTCCGCCCGCCGAAAAGTAGAGCACCGCATCCCGATCCGGCTTGAAATAGAAGGTATAGCGATCCGAATAGTTGTCGGAGTTCACAACCCCCGGGACCGGGGACTCCCAACCTTTATAGCCGATCCTGTGCACAATGCTCCGATGAACGGGATCCCCCTTCAGATCGGGATTGTTGAAAAACTCGGCCGAAGCCCCCCGAACCGTACACGCCGAATCGGCATAAAAGACCGTAAGGTCCGTCTTCCACAGGTCCGGCGTATAACCGAAATGCATCTTGCGTCCCAGATTCTTCTTCATGCCCTGGGCAATACTGCTCGTGACGAACGGGAAGACCTCCCCGCTGCCGCCGCCTTTGGCCACCAGTTCGGAGTTGGGACCGCAAACCACAATCCGTCCCTTCGTGACCGGCAGCAATCCGTCACGGTTCCGAAGCAGAACCGCCCCTCCCCGCTCTACCTCCAACGCCACCTCCTCGGAACGGAGATTGCGCGCTGCGAAACGTTCATCCTGCTGCGGACGGTCGAAAAAACCGAATGACAACAGGGTTTGCAGAATATGCTGTATCTTGAGGTCGATGATTCGCTCGTCGATCACTCCGTTTTCGACCAGCCGCTTCATCCGCACGGGGTCGAACAGCCATCCGCGGGGCATCTCCAGGTCCAGACCGTTGTAAGTCGCCGGAATGGTCGTATAGGTCGCCTCCCAGTCCGACATGAGGATCCCCTTGAAGCCCCATCGGTGACGCAGAACCTCGATGTTGAGATAGCTGTTTTCCGTGGCATGGGTGCCGTTTACCAGTCCGTAGCAGTTCATCAATGCCCCGACATGCGCCCGTTTCACCCCCTTCTCGAAGGCCGGAAGGTAGATTTCATGCAACGTCCGCTCGTCGATGTCCGCCGAAATGTGATGTCGGTTCCACTCCTGGTTATTGGCGGCGAAATGCTTCATACAGGCCATTACGCCCTCCTGCTGCATCCCCTCGATATAGGCCGCCGCCGTCTCCCCGGCCAGATAGGGATCCTCGCCGTAATATTCGAAATTCCGACCGCAAAGCGGCGAACGGTAGATATTCACCCCAGGACCCATCATGATATGGATGCCCCGGGCCCGGGCATCCTGTCCGATTCCCGATCCCATGTCGTGGGCCAGGCTCCGGTCCCAACTCGCCGACAAGGCCATCCCGCACGGATAAAGCGTGCTCCGTGAATCGATCCGGACTCCCTGCGGCCCGTCGGCCAGCCAAATCTCGGGAATCCCGAGGCGGGGTATCGCCCGAATGTAGAACGAATTGTAACCCCCGATGTAATCGAGTTTCTCTTCGAGTGTCATCCGCGACACAAGATCCCGGGCCCGGGCTTCGTGTTCGGGCATAACGATTTGCGCCCGAAGGCTCAACGCCACAAGTACAAAGACTGCGACAAGAAACATGCTGCGTGTATTCATGCGGTTTATCGTTTTGGATTTATCAATCTACATGGATGCGTGTCCGAAGCCGGATATCCCGCGACGAGGCTCCAACCAGAATCTCAAACTCCCCGGGTTCGACAACAAATCGGTGCTGACGCGGATCGTAGTAACGGAACGACTCGTCGTCCAGCCGGATCGCAACCCGGCGCGTCTCGCCCCGGCGAAGAAAGAGTTTTTCATAGCCCTTCAGTTCTTTATTCGGGCGGGGAACCGAAGCCTCCATGTCGCGGACATAAAGCTGGGCAACCTCGGCGCCGTCCCGTCTGCCCGTGTTCGTCACCTCGAACGATACGATCCAACCGTCATCCGTCTCCCGAATTTCGAGCCCGGCGTAGGCAAACGTCGTGTAGGACAGCCCGTACCCGAATTCGAACAGGGGCTCCACACCATTGCGCTCGAATCCCCGGTATCCGACGAAAATTCCTTCATTATAAGCCACTCGCTGATAGGGCGTATTGAACATGCTCATGTCTACATTGGTATGGTAATTCCCGTAAGTGGGATTATCCTCCAGGCGCTTCTCTATCGTGAAGGGAAGTTTCCCGCTCGGTGAGACTCGCCCCGCGATGATCTCCGCAACGGCCTGGCCGCCACGCTGCCCCGGATACCACGCCTGGATCACCGCAGCTACCCGGTCGATCCACGGTGACATCTCCACTCCTCCCCCGGCATTCAACACCACCACGACCTTCGAATTGCGGCGAAGCAGGGCGTCGATCAGATCGGTCTGCCCGTCGGGCAGAGAAAAACTCCGGTCTCCGCCCTCATGTTCGGTCACGGCATCGAAACCCACGCAGGCAAGCACGGCATCGGCCCTATCGAGAGCCTGCCAGAATGCCGGATCGTTCATGTGGTCCGAGTAGCGGAACATCACTCGTGAAACAGAATAATCGTCCATGTGTTCGTAGGTAAACCGATAGAGATGTCCGGCTTCGAAGCGCCGGAAAATATCCTTCGAACGGTAGGCGCGGTTCCCCCAGTCGTCGATGACCGGCTCGCCGTCGATCAACAGACGGTAGCCGTCGTCTCCTCCCGCCGAAAGGTAGAGGTACGAATCCTTCGCAGGCTTGTAGTAAAACGTATAGCGGTCCGAATAGTCCTCGCCAACAATTCCCGGAAGCGGAGAAGTGGAATATTCGGCATCGATCCGCGTTATGATTGACGTATGGACCGGTTCCCCGGAGAGATCCTTCGAATTGAAATATTCAACCCGCGCCCCCGGGACGGTGCAGGCCGAATCGGCGTGGAAGATCGTCAGGTCGGTCTCCCATTCCGAAGTATCGTAAAGCGATCGAAACTTCCGACCCAGATTGAGCACCCCTTCCGCCACGGAACAGCTTTCAAAGGGATAGACTACCCCGCTGCCGCCGCCCGTAACGACCCGGTGGGCATTGGGACCGCAAACCAAAACCTCCCCTCCCGAAAGCGGCAGCAAACCGTCGTTTCGCAGCAATACGATCCCGGCTCGCGCAACCTCCAGAGCCACACTGTCGGAATAGGAATTACGCTCGCCGATACGCGGATCCTTTTGCGGACGATCGAAAAAACCAAACGCCAGAAGCGATTGGAGAATGTGCTGCACCTTCGTATCGATGAGCGTTTCGTCGACAACCCCGTTTTCGATGAGCGGGAGAAGCTTGCCCCGGTTCATCATTCCGCCGCCCGGCATCTCGATATCGAGCCCGTTGAATACGGGACCGAGCGTCGAATAGGTCCCGCCCCAGTCCGACATGAGGATCCCCTTGAAACCCCACCGGCGACGCAGAACTTCGACATTGAGATAACCGTATTCCGAAGCGTGCACGCTGTTGACCAGGTGGTAGCCGCTCATCACGGCCCCCATTCCGGCCCTGCAAATGGATTTTTCGAACGACGGAAGGTAAATTTCATGCAACGTCCGTTCATCCACGTCGGACGAGACGTTATAACGGTCCCACTCCTGGTTGTTGGCCGCGAAGTGTTTCGCACAGGCCATCACTCCCTGGCTCTGGATTCCTGAAACCATACTCACGGCCGTTTCACTCACCAAATAGGGATCTTCACCGAAATATTCGAAATTCCGGCCGCAAAGCGGCGAACGGTAGATGTTCACCCCCGGACCCAGTAGAATATGCACGCCGCGGGCCCGGGCATCCTGGCCGATCCCAACCCCCATCTGACGGACCAGTGTACGATCCCAGGTCGCCGCGGCGGCCATTCCGCACGGATAGAGCGTACTCTTCTTGTCCCGACCGATGAGTTGGGCGCTGGAATCGTTGCGAACTCCCTGCGGGCCGTCTGCCATGCGGATCTCCGGAATCCCGAGACGTTCGACCGGACGGATGAAAAAGGTGTTGTAACCCCCGATATAATCGATCTTCTCCTCAAGGGTCATCCGCCCGACCAGTTCCCGGGCCCGGGCTTCATGCTCCGGGGTGACGGGTTGCGCGTCCGAAAGCGTTGCGGCGGTCAAGGCCGCAGCCAATAAAAAAAGTGTTTTTTTCTCCATATCGTGTAAGAAGTTTCCGGGTTGTTATCGGATAACGAGGACAAAACCTCCATACGCCGGTACGGAGATCGATATGCGGCCGTCGGCGGGAATATCCACCTGCTGACGCTCGACGGCATTGCGATTCCCGGCCTTGTCGCGGAGCAATTCGGCTCGACCCGAAGTGGGAAGCACAAGATCGAATTGCTTGTTGTCGCAGTCCTCTCCGTTGATGCCTGCCACATACCACGTCCCCCCTTTGCGGCGCGCCAGAACGGCATCGCGTCCCGGATATCCGCTCAGGCAGCGGGTCTCGTCCCAAACGGTCGGTACATCCCGCAAATAGTCCCAAACAAAATCCGGAAATTCGGACAGATTCTCCGGAACTATGCCCAGATGCTGAATCGGCGAATGGAAAACAACGGGTAACGCCAATTCAAAGGCGGCGGTCGTAACTCGCGGAATGCGGTTGCCATAAACGTTCATCTCGGCATTCAGTACCGTCGGCGTGAAATCCATCGGCCCCACTGCATTGCGCGTAAAAACCGCTACGGTGCTCAGGAACGGACGTGCCGCCTCCTTCGCCGCATCGTACTTGCTCGCCTCCATACCCCGGATCGCCTCGGCCGTCACCATGTTCGGGAACATGCGGTCCCAGCCCCGGGGAAGCGTCGAGCCGTGGAGATTGACTGAAATGCCGAAATCATTGGCGTCGGTGAGCAGATCCTCATACAACCGCATCCCGCTCTGTTTGTCCCCACCAAAAAAATCCACCTTGATGCCGCTGATTCCCGTCTGTCGCAACCATTGCAACTCCTCTCGCCGTGCCGCACGGGTATCCATCCGGTGCAGAGGACCCTGTGGTGCATCATTCCACGAACCGTTGGAGTTGTACCATAAAATCAGTTTCACGTTCTTCATCGCGGCATGACGGGCCAGCTCCGATATCCGGGACCGTCCGATCCGCGTATCCCAGAGCGCATCGATCAGACAATAACGAAACCCGAGTTCGGCCGCCAGATCAATATACCGAATCGAATTCTCGAACGTCGTCCCCGGATCATCCTCCACCAGCCAGCTCCAAACCGCCTTGCCGGGAGCGTAGCCCGCACCAGCCCTGTAACGGGGCCAGACGAGATCCTGGGACAGCGTCGATTCGGCAATCCGTTCGGGCGTCCGTCCTACGGCGATGGTCCGCCACGGAGTGGTGAAGGGAAGCGTTACAATCGGTGTCACGGGATCCTCCGGCCCGTTGTTGTCCGCATGGGCGAATGCGACGTGAAGATTCCCGTCGACCAGTGAATCCGAGAGGTGCGAAGCAACATAACCCCCATCCACCCCCGTTTCGGAGATCAGCAGCCAATACTCCCCGGAACGAAACAGTGCCGGAAATACCCATCCCTGCCCAAACTCGGAAGGGGTTCCCGGTACGACCTCCGCAACATAGCCCTCCTCATAGCCGGGATTGGTCCGGGCCCAACCCGTCTTCCCCGCAGCAAGCGGTTGCAGGCAGCCCCGCGCCTCGGGCCGAAGCCCGAACCCCGAATATTCGCACAACACGGTGTCACATCCCGTACCGTCGACATGGTAGGCAAAGGCGGCACCGTCGTCCGAAAGCCGGAAAACAACCCCAAGGCGTTGCCCGGATCGATTCTTTACATAAATCGTCCGCTCCCGGTAGGGCTTGTGTTCGACGGTCTGGCGGCCAAGCGGAAGATTGTAGTCGTAGAACCCCTCGAAGGAGCTGGTGCAACTGTCGAAAACAAGCCCCTGCGAGAAGTCGGCTCGGGACATGTCGAGTCCCAGGCGAGACGGCCCGAGCAACAGGGTTTTCCCTGACAGCAACCGGTAGTGCAACCGCCCCTCATCAATCGAAAGGTGCGCCTGCAACACTCCGGCAGGACTCTCGACCGTGATGGTCGTACAGCGTTCGGCACACGACGACAGGATCGCCCATGCCAACAATGCGCTTGTCATGCGTATCGTCATCGGTTCAAGTTTTGAAGGTTAAATCCCGTATCAAAAATCGTCCAGGGCTCCGAGAACCGCAGCATTGGCCTGCCGGACCCGTTCCGGATCCAACTTCACAACGGCCCGGTCATAGGTCATCACGCCGTTCACCTCGATCTCCACGTCGGTGGTCTGCGTATAGATGGCTCCCGCAACTCCGGCCACAACCAGCTGCCGCAACAGTTCGGCATAGCGCACGTATTCGTCCGTGGCAGTTTCCGGAGTCTTGTACTGCACATAGCCCCAATTGCGGTCGGGCTGCCAGAGGTGACCCTCCAGAGCCAGCCCGATCCCGCCGTATTCGCCCAGAACCAGCGGCCGGCTGTTGTCCGTCGTATGGATCCGGGGATGGGGATAGGCGTGGATGTCGAACACGTCCCCAGCACCCGGATAGTGGTTGCCGCCGCTCGCCGCATCGACCAGCCGCGACGGATCGAAAGCCTTGGTCCAGGCTGCAATCTCCGGAGTCTTGAATTGACCCCACGCCTCATTGAACACAACCCACATCACAATGCTCGGATGTCCCCGCAACTGGTCGATGATCCCGCGCCATTCCGTCCGGAATGCCGACTCCGAAGCCGCCGTGCGAAGCAGTTCCCGATCGTCGAACCACCGGTCCGGAACCCAGCGCGGACTCGCATCACCACTGGGCATGTCCTGCCAGACGAGGACTCCCAGACGGTCACAATGGGCATACCAGCGGGCCGGCTCTACCTTGATGTGCTTGCGGATCGTATTGAACCCCAACTCCTTGGTCTTGATAATGTCATAGGCAAGCGCTTCGTCCGTCGGTGCCGTGTAGAGACCGTCGGGCCACCACCCCTGATCCAGCAGTCCGAACTGTACGTAGTCGCGGTTGTTCAGTTGCAGGCGCATGGCATCCCCGACACTTCGCCGAACCGAAATCTTGCGCATCGCCGCGTAACTACCGACCCGGTCGAGAATCCGGCCCTTGCGAACCAAACGCAGCTCCAGATCGTAAAGGAACGGAGTTTCGGGACTCCAGAGTCTCATCTCCGGAACCGGAAGCGTCAGACGCTCGCCCGCAGCGCAGCTCCCCTGTGAAACAATCTTATCCCCATCCCGCAGCAAGACTTCAACAATATCTCCCTCGTGTATCCCTTCAACCTGCGGAACAATTTCGAGCCGACGGGTGTCGATATCGGGTGTCGTATGGAGCCCTTCGATACGGGTGGCGCCCACCGGTTCGAGCCACACGGTCTGCCAGATCCCCGTCACGGGGGTATACCAGATCGATTCCGGCGCGGTACGCTGCTTGCCTCGCGGCTGGGGACCGTCGTCCGTAGGATCCCAAACCCGCACAACCAGATTTTGTTCTCCGCGCTTCAAATAGGGCGTGAGATCAAACCGAAAGGAGGTGTAGCCTCCGCTGTGAGAGCCGATCTTGACCCCGTTGAGATAGATCTCGGATTCATAGTCCACGGCTCCGAAATGCAGCATGATACGCTCACCACGCCATGATGCGGGAAGCTCGAAGGTGCGCCGGTACCACAGCGCATGGGTGGCCCCAACCTCCCGCTGGACCCCGGAAAGGGACGACTCGACTGCAAACGGTACGAGAATGTGCCCGTCCCAGGTCGCAGGTTCAGAATCGGAAACCGGACGGATGGCATATTCCCACAAGCCGTTCAGATTCATCCAACGGGTCCGGGTCAGTATCGGACGCGGGTATTCGGGAAGAGGACAGGACGGATCAACCTCGGCCGCCCAACGGGTCTTGATCCGGTCGCCGACAGGCTGCCAGGCCCCAACCCCGGCGTGCGAGAATATCCCGGAGATCAGCATGATTGCAGAAAAAAAGCGTTTCATCGGTATTCGTTCGGGTTTGGACAAGGCCCGGAGACGGGCCGTTGCTCTTATAAGACAACCCAGCTGACCGAGGACACAATCCCCAACGGAACTTTTTGCCGTAAAACAATTCCTCCGCAATAAAAAACCTCCCGATTATCGGGAGGCATACTTTCAACAGCGTCTGGAGACAACAGACTACTTGCCGTAGACACGGATGTGCTGTTTGGGAATCCCGGGATCCGGGGTTTCGGACTGCAGCACTTCATAACGGATCGGAGCACTGATCTTCAACATCTCCAGAATCTCGGGCAACGTCTCGTCGGTGAAAACCGCATGGTAGACGTAGCGGTTAACAGATGGATCGCAGACCGTGAACTCCACATTGTAAAGCTGTCCCAGACGGTGGAAAACGTACTCCAGCCGATCGTTCTCGAAAATGATTTCTCCGTTGCGCCAGGCACACCACTTGTCGGGATCCGTGCGGTCTACCGTATACGTCCCCACCCGGTTGTCGTAACAGATCCGTTCCCCGGGAACCATCTTCCGTCGCACCCCCTGCATGTCCACATCGACAATCCCGCGCACCATCGTCACCGAAATCACATCGTCGTTGCGGAAGGCATCCACGTTGAAGGCCGTACCCGTCGCCGTCACCGCCACGTTCTTCGTATGCACGACAAAGGGGTTCGACGGATCGGATTCCACTTCGAAATAGGCCTCCCCGGTGAGCGAAACGGCTCGTTCTCCCCGCTTGAAGGCCAGCGGATAGCGAAGCGTACTGCCGCCATTGAGCCACACTTTCGAACCGTCGGGCAGCTCCAGTTGCGAATGGGTCCGGAACGGAGTGGTCACCGTCTGCCACGTCTCCTGTGCCGGTTCCGGAGCTGTACGGGTGAGAAGCAAGACCCCGGCAACAGCAACCAACGGTAAAAACATCACCGCAGCCACCCGCTCCAGCCTCCGTACAAAACGGATCCGCCGCATCCGCCGATCCTCTCGCCTCACATGCGCCAACACCCTCTCGCGGGCTCGTTCCACCCGAATCCCGGCAGGATCGAACGGAGGGCTGGCCGCACCGTCGAGATCCGCCAGACGGGAGAATTCCCGGGCATGACCGCGATCGGCTTCAAGCCAGGCGATCAAATCCGAAGTCTCCTCCGCCGTGGCTTCACCGGCAAGGTATTTCGCCATGATTTCACTCAGACGCTCCTTTTTCTCTTCCATTTTCTATCGTAATCTATATAAAAGACATCTCTGCATGAATTTACCACATTCACCAGGCATTCAGAAACACGATCAACGGCAGAAAATCCCTCAGATTCTCCCGCAGCAGGGCCAGAGCCTTGCCGATCCGAACCTCGACCGTCCGTTTCGAAACCCCGAGCCGGTCGGCAATCTCCTGATACTTCAGGTGCCCGAACCGGTTCATCTCGAAAGCCTCGCGACAAAGCGGAGGCAGGGTCTGCAAGGCCGCTTCGAAACGTTCGTGCAACTCGGAATAGAGGGTTGCCTCCTCCTCGATGCGGGCCGGCATCCACGTCAGCGTCTCGATGGTCGTGTTCATCGTCAACCGACGGTGCTTGAGCTCGTTCAGACAACGGTTGCGGACTGCTCCAATCAGATAGAGCCTCAGCGAAACGGTTATTTCAAGTTGATAACGCCGCTTCCAGATCTTCAGGAACGTCTCCTGCACGATATCCTCGCACTCCGTCTGGTCGGTCAGGTAACGACCGGCATAGAGCACCAGATCCCGATAGTAGAGCGTGAACAACCGCGAAAATGCCCCGGGGCCGTCCTCTTTGAGTTGAGCGAGTGTGATTCCCTCTTTCATGCAGTCGGATCAATGGACATACAAAAATAACATTTTCCCGTGAAATCCCATCCCGGAGGAGAAAACAGACGGAAGAGCCGATTCCCGGCTCTTCCGCGTTCGTACCCCCGGCCTCCCCTATCCGTCGATCTTTGCAAGCAGATCCTGGAGCTGGTCGGGATGGTCCGTCGTGATGAAATCAACACCCAGAGCGATGAACTCCATCATGTCCGCCTGGGAATTGACCGTCCAGACATTCACCTTCATGCCGCGGGAATGGGCATCCCGAACCCATTGCGGATTGCGGCGCAGCACATCCATCTGATAGTCGATGCACCGAATGTCGGACGAAAGCGACCACGGACTCTTGTCTCCGTTCAAATAGCCCACAAGCACCCCCGGAAGTTTCGCCGCAAGCCGCTGGCAGATCCCGTAGTTGAACGATATGAAATCCACCCGGTCGGTCATGCCCCGCGACACAAGAGCGGAAACAATGGCATCGACAACCCGATTGTTGTTCTCCGTCGTGCTGTGGGGCTTGATCTCGATGACGAGTTTCGTCGAGGCATCCTCGATCTCGTCCAGATAGACGTCCAATGTGGCAACCTTCTCCCCATTGGAAAGCGTAATCTCCTTGATGTCGTCGTAGTCGGAATTCTCGATCCCCACTCCGTTGATATTCGGATCATGGTTCGAGACAACCACCCCGTCCCGCGTAATGTAAAAGTCGGCCTCCGAACCGTATACTCCCAGTGCAATCGCCGCCTCGAACGAAGCCAGCGAATTCTCCGCAGCACCGTTCGTGGTGTGGAATCCCCGATGTGCGATCACCTGTGGCAGATTTTCCAATGTCGGCGTATCGGAGAGCGAAAACTCCACAACCCCAAGCGGACAGCGGGAATCCCCGCGCAACAAAACCATCCGGTATTCGCCCGCCGTAAAGTCCGCGGGAATCTCGAACCCGATCGCCTCCCCGGATACCGCAGACTCGCAAAGATACGATACGGCTTCGTCCGTCGTGGATTCGAGCCGAACCCGATCCCCGGATTCGAAACCCTTTCCCGCAACCTTGTAAACCGTTCCGGGCTTCACCGATGCCGCAGGCAGGAAAAAAAGATCGGACAGGACAATCACATTACCCTGCGGCTCGCAATCCTTTACTTCGTTCCACAACTCCGTCACCCGGTCGGCCGAAAGCGGATCGTCATAAATGCGCACAATGGCAATATCGCCTTTCCAGGCCGCCTCTGCCTTGTTGTCGCCGGCATCGCAGCCTATTCCGAACCAGTAGCAGCTCTCCTTGTTCGGAAAAACGAAATTCCCCGTAGCGGAAACCTCGGCCTTCTGCTCCCCGTTGACGTAGATCCGGGATTTTTTCTGCGTCTTGTCCCAGACTCCCACCAAATGGTAGTAGCGGCCGCGTTGGGGTATCACGCCGCTGCGCGTCCACTGCCACCCCCCGGAGGTGAGGTTCGGCAGGAACGTCAATTCCGTCCCCCGATCCTTCTTGGTGATCAGGAACCCCGTGCCGCCGGACTGCATCGAACTGAGCGGCTTGATCTCCTTCTCCCCGTCAGCCTCCGCATCGAACATCACGAGCACCTCCAGCGTGTGCCCGTCGGCCAGCGCATCCCGGAAGGCCGCATTGTCCCGATAGTCGACCCGGTAGTATCCCGACGCGGGATTCGAACCCGGTTCATGATTGAAACGGGCAACATAACGTCCGTAGCTGTCGTTGTAGTAGGTCATCAATGCCGGACCGGAAACACTGATAACCGGATGGTGCATCGGCGAGATATCGGCAGCCGTCCCGTCGTTGCGGAAAACAAGGTCGAGCAGGTCGGCCGTAAATCCGCTCTGTGTCACTTCGATCTCCCGCTTCAAATCGGGATACTCCGGAACCGAAACCGTCACCGTGGCCTTCAAGGGTGAAAAACGTTCGTTCCGAGCAGCCGCCAGAACCAACGACGTGCCGTCTTTCGATTTTTCCGTCAACCAGGCTCCGTCGGTTCCCGTTACGGCACAGGTCCACTCCCCGGCATTCGTGTCGACATGCAGGGTCAACTCTCCGCCTTCGGCCGGAAGACTCCCCGATTCGGGCGTCATGCTCAGATTCAGATAGGGAGCATTGGCCGCCTGCTCGAAACGAAGCGTATGGACAACCTGCGGTCCGACCTGGAACCGCAGATCAGTGCTCCGAATCTCGGGCGCATCGTTCGAGGCCGTCGAGACATAGACCGTTCCGGGACCTTCACCCGACTCCGGACGAATCGATAGCCAGGACGCCTCGGCCGGCTTTTCTACACGCCACGACAACGCAGTTTCGATCGTAAAGCGTTTCGAATAGTTGCCCGGCCCGATTTTTACCGTCGAGGGGTTGACTCCGTCATCGGGTGTCTCCAGGCGGAACTCCGTTCCCGAAGCTTCGGGAGATTCGTCCTCGCACGACACGCAAACCGGCCCCGCCGCAAAAAGCGGAACCAGCAGAAGATACAGCAGTTTTTTCTTCATACGTCTCAGGTATTGGTTGTAGGTTATTTGCAGCGCATTCCTATATATAGACAACCGACCACGGTTTCCCCACAAAAAAAGTACGAACAAAAAATCGAATGTTCGCATGTGTCTTTTTCGGCCCGGGATGTCTTTATTATGACTCTCCGCCCGCGGAACTTCCTCCAACGGGCGGAACAGGCCAAATTCAGAACCTAAACATCCGATCTATGAACAAACCTTTGACTCTACTGTTGCTATTGTTCCTGTCGGGGAGCTCCGCCTGCACGGACGATTACGAATTCCTGCCCTACGAGCCCGAAAAGGCTGCTCCCACAGAGACGCTTCTGTTCCGCTGCGACTTCCTCTCGGACGGAGAAACGGCCCTGAAGGAGTTCGACAATCTCGAAAACCACGGTTCGTGGAGCATCGAAGAACGGGGCCTCTACTTCGACGGAACCTCCGAATCGGCCATCTATCTCGGACTGAACCGGCGTATTACCTTCGAAGAACGGGTGACACGTGTCCGGGTATCGCTCTTCTCCGACACCCGTTTCGGACTCCACTGGCTCGAACGCGACGGAAAGGGCGGTTCGCTCTTTACGGTAGATGCCGCAGCCGGAACGCTCAATATCCACAAGTTCGGAGCCGAAGACAAAATTGAATCTTCGATCCCCTTTCCGGTCGAAAACGGGCACGTATACATGCTCGAAGCCGTGAAATCATTCCGCAGCAACACCTTCACCATCACCGATACCGAAACCGGCGCCTCGGCCTCCGTAGCCACAGCCTCGGAACTCGACTCCAGCAGCGGCGGCAACAGCGTCGAACAGAACGAATTCAAGGGCGGACGGCAAAACAACCTCTTCGGAATGCGGCATCTATCCGGCAAATCTCCGTTCGTCAAACAGGTGGAAATTGTCGCTTCGGCAGCGCCCGAACCGCTGATGTACCTCATCGGGAACTCCATCACCGAAGGAGACCTCGTCCGCGAAACGGCCCGATACGGAGCGATCATGGCCTCCTGGCTCAACGGAAGGGTCGTATTCTCGGGACAGAGCGGTTCGACCATCGACGGCGTGCTGGTCCGGATCGCCAATGAGGTGCCGGCCCTGCGCCCCAAGTTCGTCATGGTCACCATCGGAACCAACGGCGGCAATACTCGTGAAAAACTCGTCGAACTCGTCGAACGAATCCGCGAATACGGCTCCATACCCGTTCTCAACCGCATCCCCGTGAAGAGCGACGGAAGCAGCGACCTGATCAACGAAACGATCGCCTCCGTATGCGAGGAACTGGAGGTCGCCAGCTGCCGGTTCGATCTGGCTACGGCCTTCGAGGGAGACACGCGCCGACAGGACACCTCCCTGTTCCAGTCCGACCTGCTGCACCCCAATGCCGAAGGACACTACGCCATGGCCAAACGGCTCTTCGACATTCCGGGAATCCTGCTTTATGCCAAATAGACGAATCTCCGATCCAAATCCGACGAACCATGAAATTTCATACGAAACACCTCCGCTCCGCACTGCTGTGCGGTATTCTGCTGGCCGCAGGCTGCAGTGACGACCCATCCGACTCCTCCGACGGAACCCCCTCTCAGGCTCCGGTCTTCGAGGCTTTCTCGCCCGAACGCGGCAAAGCCGGTGACGTAATCACAATCTCGGGCGCATACTTCGGGTCCGACCCTTCGGCCATCACCGTACTCATCAACTCTACGCCGGCCGCCATCCTTTCGGTAACCGACTCCGCCATCGCTGCCCTCGTTCCGGAAGAGTGCGGGTCCGGGGCAATCCGGATCGGACTGCGCCGAAACAGCGAAACCGGAAATCCAACCCTCTATGAGAAAACCTTCGAAACGCTTTTCATCTATACCGTCGAATCCAGCGTCTCAACCTTTGCGGGGCGTTCGGGCGTGACGGGACAACACTATTTCGGACCGCTGCTCACCTCGTGTTTCTACGCCCCGAGCCTGCTCATCGCCGACAACGAGGACAACCTGTATCTGGCCGAATGGGCCCGCGGCATCCGGCTGCTGTCGAACGGCGAAACTTCGTGGATGCTTCCGATGTACGGCGGCGGATCCCCCGACCAGAACCAGGGTAACATCGCAACCGATGCATACAGCTACAATTTCCGCGGCATGGCCTTTTCGAACGACTGCTCCCGTCTGTGGATTCTGGTCAACCGCCCGCTGGCAGACGGAGCCTACATGGGGTATGCGCTCAAAAGCGACGGCTACAAAATCTGGTATGCCGATTCAACCGACGACCGTCCCAACTGCGAAGGAATAGCCGTCAATCCCGTCGACGAACGGATCGTCGTATGCCGCAACGAGAACGGTTCGACTCGGATCTTCTACTACGATCCCCAGACCCACACCGCCAGCGAAGCATCGGGATACACGCCTCTCGGTTGCGAATGCCAGTCCCGCCCGGTCTTCTCGCAGGACGGAAAACGCCTCTACGTCATCCACAAGGGCCGCCACTGCATCTCCGCCTACGACTACGATCCGACAACCCATCAATTGACGGGCGAAATCCCCGTATTCGCCGGCGTGAACAGCGAAGAACGCGCCTATGCCGACGGTACGGGATCCGAAGCCCGGTTCGCCTACCCCGAATTCGGATGCTGCGACGAGCTGGGAAATCTCTATGTAGCCGACAGCTGGAACCATTGCATCCGCAAAATTACGCCCGAGGGCCTCGTAACGACTCTGGCAGGCATTCCGGCTCCCAATACGCAGGACAATCCCGCGACCTTTGCGAACGGAAAACTCTCCGAAGCGGTTTTCTCCCGGCCGAACGGAATCTGCATGGACTCGAAAGGAAACTTCTATGTTGCGGAGGAGGGCTTTGCCGACATCCGCAAAATTACAATCGGCAACGAACTCGAAAACGAATAAAACTACCTAAAACATCCAACACATGAAATTATCGTACAGATTCACGCTGCGCCATGCGGCGATACTTTGCCTGACGGCGGTCCTTGCTGCAAGTACAGCCTGCAACAAGGACGAAACCGAAGACGAAAACTCGACTTCCGGTACAACCAAAGTCCCCGAATTCGTCACCTATACACCCGAATATGCCGAAGTCGGCGTGGAAACCGAAGCGATGGTTCTGGGCCGGAATTTCGGAACCGATGCGTCGAAAATCTCGGTCACGCTCGGCGATACGCAGATGGCCGTCCGGGAGGTCGGAAAGTCGGTCATCAAGTTCACGGTCCCCGCAACGCTCGACATCGGAACCTACCCGCTTCGGGCCCAGGTAACCTATGCCGATCCCGAAGGACTGGAACAGACCGCTTCACACACGTTCGAAATCGATTTCGAAGTCCGCGGCCGAGTCCCCGAAGTGACCGGCTACAAACCTGAAGCGGGAATCTATCCCGGCGGCGAACTGACGATCGAAGGCCGGGAATTCGGTTCCGATCCTTCTCTGGTGTGTGTAACGCTCGGAGAACTGCCGCTTGAAATCAAATCCGTGGCTCCCGGAGCCATCGTCGTTACCATTCCGGAAGAGACTCCTTTCGGATCCTACACCTTGACAATTGAAATCAAATACGGCATCGACAATGCCCAGACCGAAAGCAAAACCTTCGAGGAGTTCCGGGTTCTCAAAAAGGAGTATGTCGCAACTTCGGAGGTCTATGCCGGAGCCGGCCCTCAGGGTGCCGACAACGGTGCCCGACTCTCGGCAACGTTCTTCGCTCCGCAGAGCCTGGCCTACGACGACAAAACCGGATCGCTCTATGTCGGCGAGATCTACAACGGCGTGCGGATGATCAACGCCTCGGGCAACGTCGCCTACTACCGGGCGCCGCAGGACAACAACCCCTGGTGGGACGGCGGACGCATCACCTGTCTGGTATCGATCGAAGGCGACCGTCTGGCCTACACCATCCGCGAAGCCCGGAACAGAACCTGCAAATATATTTGGCTGGCAAGCCGCACAAGCGGCGACTTCCCCGAAGCCGTCGGATATCAGGACTACAACAGCGATTTCGAATACGAGGACGTAGCCGTCAATCCAGTCGACGGATACTGCATCGTCAGCATCTCACGCTGGTGGTACTGGCGTACCGAAACCCAATTCATGCTCGTCTCCGCTGACGGCAGCACGGCCAGCGAACCGAATATCTCCTGCTCTACCACGGACGGACCCAATGCCGTATGGAACAGCCATATCTCCCGCGTGGTATTCTCGCCCGACGGCAAGTGGCTCTATATCGCCCGCGGCAGCAACGGCACGGATCCGGGAGCCGGAGACGGCTCGAAACCCGTAGCTTACATCGAGCGCTATCCGTATGACCCGACAACCCATACGCTGGGCGATGTCGACACGCGCGAAATCATAGCCGGAAGCACCAGCACCTCCGAAACCGGATTCACCGACGGTCCGGTAGGCACTTCACGGCTGCTGGGCCCGACACAGATGTGTTTCGATGCTGCGGGTGAGACGCTCTATTTCGTCGAACGGCACAACCATGCCTTGCGCAAAATTACCGATCTCGACGGTATCCCCACCGTTACCACCGTGGCCGGAAACGGGCAGAAAGGATCCAACGATGTCTCAAACGTCCCGACCGAAAACATGAAGGAGATTACGTTCGACACTCCGAAGGGTCTCGCGCTGGGCGATGACAACACCTTCTATATCTCGGAAGACGGCGAACGAAAGATCATACGACGGATCTCCATCTCCCTCAAAGCTCAAGAGTAGCCGCCGGATTGCGGAAGGAAGAGGCCCGGATTTCCGGTCCGGGCCCCTCCCTTGCCTCCACTCAGTAAAAACAAGACAACACGCATATGAAAAAATTTCTATTCCCTCTGTTGACATTCGGCGTCCTCTCGGCGATGGCGGCTTGCAGCAAGGTCGAAGGCGACGTCCGCTTCACCGAACTGCCCGACGAACCGCTCCAACCGTGGTCCCTGGAGAAGGCCCGCGACTGGTATGCCGAACAACCCTGGATCGTCGGCTGCAACTTCTTCCCGAGCACGGCCATCAATCAGATCGAGATGTGGCAGTCCTCGACCTACGACCACGAGACCATCGACCGCGAATTGGGGTGGGCCGCAGAACTGGGATTCAATACCGTGCGGGTCTTCCTGCACAGCGCCGTGTGGGAGTATGAACACGACTCCTTTTTCCGCAACGTCGACGATTTCCTGACCCTGGCCGACAAACACGGCATCAAGGTCATGTTCTGCTTCTTTTCCGGCTCCGGCGACCGCGTGGACCGTTGCCAGGTCGGCCGCCAGCTTGACCCCGTGCCCGGCATCCACAACCTCGACTTCAAGGGCGATCCCGCCGTCATCGACGAAAACGAAAAGGCAATGCCCGAACGTTTCGACCTGATGCGCATGTACGTCGAGGAGGTCGTGGCCCGTTACAGAAATGACGGCCGAATCCGACTCTGGGAGGCTTGGAACGAACCTGGAACCTCCTCGACCCGGGAGGATATCGTCTCCGAACTGCTCCCGAAAACCATTCAGTGGATCCGCGGACAGCAGCCCGTGCAGCCGATCACCGTGGGAATCCATGCCCCCGACCGCGAACACGCCGCTTTCGGAACCATCGCGCTCTCGATGTCGGATATCAACTCCTTTCACAGTTACAGCCCCTGGGAGGACCTCTACACCGATGCCGGAGCTGCACTCGTCGGCATGAAACATTTCGCGTTGGAGATGCTGGCTTACGGCCGCCCGGTCATCTGCTCGGAATACATGGCCCGCGGTGGCGAATACAAGGGCACCTTCCAGAATACACTCCCCTATATGAAACAGTATGGAATTGGTGCCATCAACTGGGGCCTGGTCTGGGGAAAGACCAATACGATCTGGCCCTGGGGGTCGACAGCCGGAACGCCGGAACCGGAAGCCTGGTTCCACGACATCCTCTATCCCGACGGAACGCCCAGATACCCCGAAGAGGTCGAATTCCTGCACAAGATCATCGGTGTGGACGACAACGGAGAGTAGCAACACGGTGCGGTGCCCGAAACCGGCGGATCGTCCGACCGCACTCGGGGTTCCCGTCCGATTTTAACCCGATTACAAAGCAATCATCCATGAAAGCATATCAAAAGACCGACTTCCGGAACAGACCGCATCTCGCACCCCTGCGCCACATGCTCGTCCGTTTCGCCCTGCTGTGCTGGGGAGTGCTGTTCTGTGCGGGAGCCCGCGCCCAGGACGGCCGAATTACGCTCGACGTGCGGAACGTCCCCCTCGAAGAGGCAATGGCACGCATCGAACAACAAGGAGAATACTCGTTTCTCTACAACAAAACCCTGCTGGATGTCTCCCGAAAAGTGACACTCCGGGTCGAAGCGCAGCCCCTGCGCCGGGTCCTCGACCGCCTGTTTGCCGGAAGCGGAATCGACTATACGCTCCGGGGACGGCAAATCATCCTGTCGCAACGTCCCGCGGTACGGGAACAAAACCCGGTTACGGCCGAACGCAACGTCATTACGGGGCGTGTGTCGGACAAAAACGGAACACCGCTGGTCGGTGTGGGCATCGTCATCGAAGGCACGACGAACGGCACGACGACCAATGCCGACGGTTCGTTCCGCCTGAAGGCCGAGGCCGGAAACGTGCTGACTGTCTCCTATCTGGGGTTCGAAACAACGAAAGTCGCCGTGACGGCCGGACGCAACACGTATGAAATCACCCTGCAGGAGAGCGCCGAAGTGCTCGACGACGTGGTGGTCGTAGGTTACGGCGTGCAGAAGAAAGCCTCAATTACGGGCGCCATCACCAACATCTCCGGCGAGGCGCTGAAGGTCAATTCCACGGTGAACACCTCCACGGCACTGGCGGGAACCATCGCCGGTATCAACAGCCGTATGAGCGACGGACGTCCGGGTGCAACCACGAAAATCAGCATCCGCGGTATGGATTCGCCCCTCTACATCATCGACGGCGTACAGCGTACCGAAGCGCAGTTCAACAACATCGACGCCAACGATATCGAATCGGTTTCGATCCTGAAGGACGCCTCGGCGGCAATCTACGGACTGAGGGCCGCAAACGGCGTGGTGGTCGTAAAAACCAAATCCGGCCGCAAAAACACTCGCCATACGGTCAACGTCAAGGCCCTCTACGGCTGGCAGGAGTTTTTCAAGTTCCCGCAACCCGCCTCGGCGGCCTCCTACGTGCGGACGAAGTATCAGTCCGATGTGATCAAAATGGCCGAAAATCCCAGCTATACACCCACATACTCCCGCGAAGAGTATCTCAAATGGCAACAGGGTACCGAACGCGGATACGAAGGATTCGACTGGTACGATTTTGCCACCAATCCCGGAGCACAATCCTATTTCGGAGCGAACATTTCGGGAGGTTCGGACAAGGTAAGCTACTACATGTCGCTGAGCAACACGGATCAGGAGTATGCCATCCGCGATTTCGGAGGCTTCAACCGGACCAATATCCAGATCAACGTCGATGCCGCCATCACCAAGCGGCTGTCGCTCGGCGCCCAGGTCAGCGGACGCCTCCAGGCTACAAAGGCGCCCGGACTCGGCGGCGGAGACGAGGTGGGTTGGATGCTTTTCGGTTCCTACCGCAACCTGCCGACCGTGCGGCCCTACGTAAACGACAACCCGCTATACCCGGCCAAAACGGCCCCGAGTTACATCTATACCAACTTCGCAGTCACGACTCTCTCCAAAAACGGAGAGGATACCCGACGGGAACGGGCCGTACAGATCAATCTGAATGCCGATTACAAGTTCACGGACTGGCTTTCACTGCGACTTATCGGCGGATATTCGTTTCAAAACTCATCCCGAATCAAACAGGTCAAGACATTCGACCTGTACGACTACGACGAGGCTTCGGGTGAATACTATGTGATCGACGGCGAACGCAACCCTTCGCTCTACAAATCCTACGGGAACACCGAGGATTATACGGGGCAGTTCACGCTCGATTTCCACAAGCGCATCGACCGGCACAACGTGGCCCTGACCCTCGGCGGCGAAGCATCGCACCACATCTCCCCCGGACTCGATTTCACGTCCAGACCCCAGACGGATCTGACCACGCAAACCAATACGGCAACCTTGCAGGCCATCAACGACTATCTGGAGACTCCCCAGTCCCGGGCCGGATTCATCGGCCGCTTCACCTACGACTACGACGGACGCTACCTGTTGGAACTGCTGGGCCGCTATGACGGTTCGTGGAAGTTCCCGCCCACGAAGCGTTGGGGATTCTTCCCTTCGGTTTCTGCCGGATGGCGCCTGACCGAAGAGGCCTGGTGGACGGAAGGAATGAGACGTTGGGTCTCGAACCTGAAATTGAAAATATCCTATGGAGTCGTGGGAGATGAAAACACTTCGGGATATTCGGCCTATGACTTCCTCGAAGGATACAACTACAACTCCGGGGGTGCGGTGCTCGACGGCGAGTGGATCCTCGGATCGAGCTACCGCGGACTTCCCGTAACCGATCTCTCGTGGCAAAAGGTCAAGATGTTCAACGTCGGCATCGAATACGGATTCCTGGACAACCGGCTGACCGGCGAACTGAACTATTTCACCCGCACGCTCGAAGGCATTCCCGCCAGCCCGGGCATCACGCTGCCCAACGAAGCCGGATTCACGCTCCCCAATGTGAACATGGCCTCCCAGAAGATCCGCGGCATCGACGGAAGCCTGAAATGGAGCGACCGCGTCAAGGATTTCAACTACTCGATCGAAGGAAACTTCACCTTCTCGCGCAAATACGAATGGGAGCGGGAACCATGGGTGCTGAGCAACTCCTGGCAGGAGTACTCCTCCTATTACAGCAAGCGTTACGCCAACCAGTGGTGGGGATTCGACTGCATCGGGCAGTTCCAGAGTTGGGAACAGATCGCCGAATACCCCGTCGACATCGACGGGAAAGGAAACACCACCATGCGCCCGGGCGATCTGATCTACAAGGATCAGAACGGTGACGGTGTAATCAACGATATGGACAAACGACCGTTGGGATACCGCCAGGGAGATGTCCCCTACCTGAGTTTCAACTTCAACATCGCCTTGGAGTGGAAAGGATTCGACCTCGCCATGCTCTTCACCGGATCGTCGCTGGCTTCGTTCTACATGGATTTCGAAATGAAGAATCCCCTGCACGACGGCGGAAACAGCCCGGCATTCATGCTCAACGACGCCTGGCATCTGTCCGACATCGACAACCCCGCCAGCGAATACCTGCCCGGCAAATACCCGATGGTCCTCGACGGGAACGGAAGCCATGCCAACTATCAAAAGGTCAACAATTTCTGGCTTCGAAACGTCAGCTACCTGAAGTTGCGCAACTTCGAACTGGGCTATTCGCTGCCCAGACGGATCACACGAAAGGTCGGGATCGAGAGAATCCGCGTCTTCACCTCGATGCAGAACCTCTTCTCGATCGACAATCTCGGCGAAATCGACATGGACCCCGAAATCTCGACCCAGAGCGGTCAGCAGTATCCAACAACCCGGGTCATCAGCTTCGGTCTCAACCTAACCTTTTAACACAAGAATATGAAAACTTTACGAACGATCTATACGGCAGGAATCCTGTTGCTGGCAGGTTGCGGGTCGGCGTGCAACGCTTTTCTCGACGAAGAGGCCGACAACGTCTTTACGCCGGAACAGATATTCTCCGACAACGCCCTGATCGAATCGGCCGTCGCCAACCTCTACGGCCGGGTGGAATGGGTCCAGAGTTTCAGCAGCATCACCGAGTACACGGTGCTCGACGAAGCGGCCTACGGATGGGGCGGCCCGAGCGAAACGGCTCAGTTCTTCCAGAACCACTGGCGCATGTACGACTACGGATTGATGCGGGAGATGAATCTCTTTCTCGAAGGACTCGATTCCGAGGCTGCCGACAACAACCGCCAGTTGACCGGGGAGATGCGCCGCCACTACGAAGGAGAGGTCCGTTTCCTGCGGGCATGGCTCTATTTCAACATGTGCGAACGTCTGGGAGGGCTCCCGCTCATCGGCGACCGGGTCTACGAGTATGACGGCGAATCGGAAATCCCGAAGATGTATGTGGCCCGCGCTACCGAAGAGGAGACATACGACTATATCATCTCCGAATGCAACGCCATTGCCGACTATTTCCTGGCCGATGTCGACGACCCGATGTCGAACATCCATGCTGCCCGGGCTACGAAATGGGCGGCCCTGGCTCTGAAGGCCCGGGCCGCCATCTATGCCGCCTCGATCGCCCGCTACAACATCGCCAACGATTGTCTCATCCAGACTTCGGGCCGGGAGGTCGGCATCCCCTATGAACAGGCCGCAAAATTCTACCGGATTGCCTACGAAGCCGCCACGCAGATCATCGAGGGCGGAAAATACAGCCTTTACAACCAGAACAGCGACAAGGCGCTGAACTTCTATGACCTGTTTGTCAAAAAGGACAGCAATCCCGAAGTGATCTGGGCCCTGGACTATATCTATCCGGGCAAGACCCACGACTGGACCTCGTACAACTTCGCCTCGTCGGTCAAGACGGGCGACTATGCCAATACCGTACTGCCGGTTCTGAATCTCGTGGAGGATTTCGAATATGTGAATGACCGCAACGGAGCCCTGAAGATCCGCAATGGCGGCGACTACGTTTACTACGACAATCCCGAAGATCTGTTCAAGGGAAAGGATCCGCGGCTGTGGGGAACGATCATTTATCCCGGCGCTTCGTTCCGTTCGACCCGGATCGACTATCAGGCCGGAATTCTGGACAAAAGCTCCGGGGCCTTCCGCACCGTTACCGGGACGCCGGGGCAGACCGATGCCCGTTACGGCGGGGTCGTCACCAGCATCAACGGCCCGGTGGCCAACAACGACCTCTACATGAACAAGACGGGATTCAACGTCCGCAAGTATGTCTCCGAAAGCCTGGATCAGGGAACGCGCGGCAGCGACGTGTGGTTCATCCGCTTCCGCTACGCCGAAGTGCTGATGATCGCTTCGGAAGCCGCCCTCGAACTGGGTTACACGGGAGAAGCTCTCGACTACATCAATCAGATCCGGCAGCGGGCCGGAATCAGCGAACTCGAATCGGTCTCCATCGAGGACATCCAGCGTGAACGGCGTGTGGAATTCGCCTTCGAAAACCATCGCTGGTGGGATGCCAAACGTTTCCGGATCGCCCACAAGATCTGGAATGCAAGTGACAATGCCCGGCTCTATGCCCTGTTCCCCTACAAGGTATTCGCTCCGGGGAACCCCGAGATCGACGGCAAATGGGTCTTCGAAAAGACACCTTGCTACATGAAAAAGTATCCGCTTTACTTCGATCGCATGTGCTACTACAACGGAATCGACGACGCCTGGATCACGGCCAATCCGTTGCTGAAGAAAAACCCATTCCAATAACAGCTAACGCCTCGATTACAACATGAAATTAAGGATTTGCCTGCTTCTCTGCGCGGCCATCGCCCTTGCAGGATGCGAATACGACAACTACGAAGCTCCGAAAAGCCGACTCTGCGGCCGCATCGTCTACGACGACGAGCCGGTCGGTCTGCGACAAACCGGTACGGGACAGGACTATAACGTATTGGAACTCTATCAGCCGGGATTCGAGGGTACGGCCCCCATTCCGGTCTACGTCGGACAGGACGGGAGTTTTTCGGCGATGCTTTTCGACGGAACCTACCGGCTGGTCGCCAAAAACGGATCGGGACCGTGGGTCGACAGCGGCACGGAGCTTTGGTTCGACGTGCGGGGCAATACGGTCATCGACTTCCCGGTGACACCCTATTATGTGATCCGCGACGCCCGCTTCGAGACGGCTGACGGGAAACTCTCCGTTTCGTTCCGCATCGACCGCGGAGCCTTCACGCTGATCAACGGAAAACCCGACGCCCTGCTCGAAAGCATCTCGCTCTACATCAACAACACGCAGTTCGTCGACGATGCCACGTTCCGTAAAAAGGCCGATGCCGCAGCACTCACCCTGGGAGAGCAAACCATTACGGTCAACCTCCAGGATGCCGAACTGCAGAAATACCCGGTTCTCTACGCCCGGCTCGGCGTGGGAACACAGGGCATCACCCCGAAAATCTATACGCCGGGCGCAGTACGTGTCAAATAGTCCGGACCCGAATTTCGGATCCCCGGTACCGCCCGTATCCGACCGCCCCTGTGACGGCGGACACGGGCGGTCTATTTCCACCACAGTATGAAACAGATCCTTTTAGCGCTCTTCGGAACCGCACTCTTCGGATGCCGAACCCCGATCGACCGGGAAACGGTCGTCATGCGGCACGACATCGTGACCTGCGCAACGGATCCCCGCAGTCCGGCCCAGGTCGGGAACGGAGGCTTCGCGTTCGGAATGGACATTACGGGGCTCCAGACCTTCGAACCTTTCAATACGCTCTCGGACTGGAGCTGGCACAGTTTTCCACAGGACCAAACAACCCGGCAGCAACACTATCGGGGAGTCCCCGTCGCTGTCGGCGGACGTTGCATCTATCTGGATCTCCCGGACGAGACGCAGCCCGGCATCTCCGACTGGCTGGCGAAAAACCCGCACCGTTTCAATCTCGGACGCCTGGGTTTCCGGCTGCTCAAAACCGACGGAAGTGAGGCGACGGAAAATGACCTGCACGATGTATCGCAGCATACCGAACTGTGGAGCGGGATCGTGACCAGCCGTTTTTCGCTCGAAGGGATTCCCGTCGAAGTCCGAACGGCCTGCCATCCCGACCGGGACGCCATAGGCGTGGAGATCACCTCTCCGTTGCTGAAAGAGGGGCGGTTGCAACTGTTCCTGGATTTCCCCTACGCCGATGACCGCTACATCACCGAGCGTGTCGGCGATTACGACCGGCCGGAACGCCATAATTCGATGTTGCTGGCGGCGACCGATACGACCGCATCGATCCGACGCTCGATGGATACAGTCGTCTACCAGGTCGCCTTACGCTGGGATGGTGCTCCGGGCCGGATCGTACCTCCCGGGAACGAATCGCACCGCTTCATACTGCAACCGGGCTGCAGCAACCGGTTTTCGATGGTTTGCGAATTCTCCCCGGATACGGTGGTGATGCCGCTCCCGACGATGGCGGAACTGTCGGATGGCAGTGCACGGATGTGGCGTGAATACTGGCTTTCGGGGGCAGCCATCGACCTCTCCGAAAGCGAGGACTCCCGCTGGCGGGAACTCGAACGGAGGATCATTCTCTCCCAACGGCTGCTGCGCTTGAACGGCGCGGGGCGCTGGCCGCCCCAGGAAAGCGGTCTGGTAAACAACGGCTGGCACGGCCGCTTCCACTTCGAAATGATCTGGTGGCATGAACTCCACTTTCTGCTCTGGGGACGCCCCGAATTGGCTGAAAAGGCTCTCGGCATCTATCGAACATTCCTGCCGACCTCGCAGCAACGGGCCGCACGCCAGGGAATGCGCGGGGCCCGATGGCCCAAATGTACGGCCGACCGGGATGCGGAGTGGCCGCACCTGATCCATGCCACCCTGATTTGGCAGCAACCCCATCCGATCTATCTGGCTGAAACGCTTTACCGACTCGCTCCGACGGAGGAGACGCTCTCCGAATGGCGTGACGTGGTTTTTGCCACGGCGGAATACATGGCCGACGTTGTCCGACCCGATACTCTCCGAGGCGTATATGTGCTGGGGCCGCCGTTATGCCCCGTTTCGGAGAATACGCCCATCTTCGAAACCCGAAACCCGACATTCGAACTCGCCTACTGGCGGTACGGACTCCAGACGGCTCAGATCTGGCGTGAACGTTCGGGACTGCCGCGCAACAGCCATTGGGACGATGTGCTCGAACGGCTGGCTCCGCTGCCCATCGAGGCTGGAACCTACGTCACTTGCGAGGGGATTCCCGACATGTGGAGCCGCTACAATTTCGAACATCCTGCATTGGCGGGAATTTACGGAATGCTCCCCGGAGCCGGTGTAGACCGTTCGACCTTTGAAAGAACGCTCGATCGGATTTTCGACACCTGGAAGTTCGATCGGGTATGGGGCTGGGATTTTCCGATGCTGGCGATGGCTGCCGCACGCTGCGGACGGCCCGGACAGGCCGTAGAGATGCTGCTGTACGATTCGGAAAATTTCCAGTTCGATGTCCACGGCCTCGCAACGGGTGGTCCATTCCCCTACTTTCCCTCGAACGGAGGGTTGCTGACTGCCGTGGCCATGATGGCCGGAGGTTGGGAGGGGTCGGAAGGTCCGGCTCCGGGCTTCCCGGAACGGTGGCACGTAAAGGCCGAAGGATTTCAAAAAATGCAATAAAAACTCTGTCATCCATGAAACGGTTTATTCTGCTGCTGACTGCGGCCGCCGCCCTGCAAACCGGAACGGCGAAAATCCGGATGCCGAAATTTTTCAGCGACAACATGGTCCTCCAGCGCGAACACCCGATCCGGATTTGGGGTTGGGCTTCCCGGTACGAACCGGTAAGTATCCGGTTCAACGATATGCAGGTTTCGCTACGGGCCGATCATGCGGGGTGTTGGACGGCAGAATTGCCCGCCATGCCGCACGGCGGCCCTTACGAGATGACGGTCCGAGGCCGGGACAGCGAAATCCGTTTCAGCAACATTCTTCTCGGCGACGTGTGGCTCTGCAGCGGACAGTCGAACATGGAATGGCCGCTCGGCGCCACGAGCGGATGCGAAGAGGAGATTGCAGCGGCGGCCGATCCGGAGATGCGGCTGCTGACCGTCGAAAAAAGCGTCTCCCCAGACGAGGAGGAGGACCTGAAAGGCGGAGCGTGGATGGAATGCACGCCTGAAACTGCCCGGAATTTCTCGGCCGTGGCCTACTATTTCGGCAAGTTCGTGCGACGGGAGACCGGGGTGCCGATGGGGCTCATCAACAGTTCGTGGGGCGGAACGGACATCGAACCGTGGATCAGTTGGGAGACGATGCGGACGACAACGCAATACCGGGAATACGCCGACCGGCTCGACACTCGGAAAGCCATGGGCGCAAGCCTGAGAAACTGGGAACGTTACGAAGCCGCCTTGCGGAACGATCCCGGAGACAGGGAGCATTGGTTTCGGCCGGAGGTTGCGGCCCGACAGAAAAACTGGGCCAAGATGCAGATCCCGAAACTCTGGGACAATGAACTCGCAGCGGTCAACGGCAATGTCTGGTTTCGCACGACAGTCACGCTCCCGGAGTCCGCCGCCGGAAAACAGGCCCTGCTCGCGCTTCCGGCCGTGGATGACGCCGATGTCACCTATCTGAACGGAGTGCGAATCGGAGCAACGAACGGATACAACCTGCCTCGCCATTATGCAGTTCCGAAGGGAGTGCTCCGCGCAGGAGAGAATCTTATCGTAATCAAGGTATTCGATCGAGTAGCGGACGGTGGCATCTGGGGCAATGCCGCGGAATTGTACCTCGAAGTCGAAGGAAAACGTTACCTGTTGGCCGGAGACTGGGAATACCGCCCTTCGGCAACGACGGCAATGTACAATGCTACCATCGATGCCACACATCCAAACAATTTTGCCTCGCTGCTTTACAACGGCATGATTCATCCCCTGGTCGGATACGCCATCCGGGGGGTCGTCTGGTATCAGGGTGAGAACAACGCCCCTCGGGCGTGGAGTTATCGGGACCTTTTTCCGGGACTGATCCGCGACTGGCGGGAAAAATGGGGCTATGAGTTTCCGTTTCTGTGGGTACAGTTGGCCGGTTATGGAGCCATCGACATCGAGCCGTCTGAAAGTTCCTGGGCGGAATTACGCGAAGCCCAAAACAGAGCCTTGGCACTCCCAGCCACCGGACAAGCCGTTATTACCGACCTTGGCGATGCCGACGACATCCACCCGCGCAACAAGCGAGATGTCGGCTGTCGCCTCTGCCGGAGTGCCCTGAAAGTGGCCTACGGACGGGACATCATCGCTTCCGGCCCGGTTTACCGGTCTCAGAAGCGCGACGGAAGCCGTCTTATCCTCACGTTCGACGTCGCCGACGGCGGTTTGCGACCTGCGGACAACAACCCTTACGGCTATCTCCGGGGATTCACGATTGCCGGAACGGACCGGAAATTCTTTCGGGCAAAAGCCTGGATTCTCGACAAAAATCGAATCGCAGTATTCAGCGAAGCGGTTCCTGAGCCTGTTGCGGTGCGTTACGGATGGGCGGACAATCCATGCGACAATGATTTGACGAATGACTCCGGATTATTGGCGTCGCCCTTTCGCACCGATGACTGGCCGGGCATCACCCGATGATATCTCATATCTCGGAATGTCCCTCAAGAACCGTAAAAGTGATCGAGGCGGGCAAGATGCTATTCGATGCGATTGTGAAGGCTCCCGATCGGTGGACAACATTTTGCAATCGCATATCACGCTGATAATCTTTACGGTGCAGGCGAGCGCTCGTCCCCTACACACTGCAAACAGGGCAGAGGGAGGAAATCAAGAGATTACCTGATTTCCTCCCTCTGTCTTGCGGTCAGTATGCCCGGAAAACCGAAAAAAAACGGAAAAGCCTGAAAAACCCGGAAAAGGCCGGGGAAAAGAAAATTCCACATAACCCGGCACTCCCGTCTCAGAAATTCAGCACAATACGCTGCCCGGCCTTCAGTGCCACATTGTGCCGGGTCCCGTTCACGAGGACATCGACCCGTTGCGCTGCCGGTGAACAGAATTCCGCCCGCAGGACCCGGCCCTCACGCCAGGAGGCATTCACCGTGATGTTTCCCGGAGCCTTCAGCCCGCGGAATGAACCCTCGCTCCACGCCTGTGGAAGCGCCGGAAGCAAATGTATATACCCGTCATCACTCTGCATCAGCATCTCCATGACCCCCGATGCCGCACCGAAATTCCCGTCGATCTGGAACGGCGGATGCGCATTGAAAAGATTCGGACAGGTCCCGCCCCGGTTATGACGGCCCGTTCCATCGTCATAAGGAGCCACATAGCGAAGCAACCGCCGGTACATCCGGTAGGCATGTTCGCCATCCTGCAACCGCGCCCAGAGGTTGATCCGCCAGCCCATCGCCCAGCCCGTCGATTCATCGGTCCGAAGTTCGAGCGTGCGGCGGCACGCGGCGGCCAGGTCCGGAGTGCGGACCGGCGAAATCTGCGTCCCCGGGAAAAGCCCGAACAGGTGGGTCGTATGGCGGTGTGTGGGTTCGTCGTCCTCCCAGTCGTGGTACCACTCCTGCAGGTTCCCTTTCTTCCCGATCCGGTAAGGGCGCAGGCGCTCCATCACCTTCCGGACCGCCTCCCGGTACGCCGAGTCGCAGCCAAGCACCTCCGATGCCTTGACATACGCACCCATCAATTCGCGGATCATCACCAGATCACCCGTCGCCCCGTAGAGCGTCGCGCCGCGGAATCCTCCGTCCGATATATACGTATTCTCGGGAGAGGTTGACGGTGAAGTGATCCAATACCCTTCGCGGTCCTTCACCACCCAATCCATACAGAAGTCGACAGCCCCTTTCATCAGCGGATAACCCCTCTCCCGAAGAAAGGCCGTGTCGAGCGTATAGCGGTAGTGTTCCCAGAGGTGCGTCGAAAGCCAGACTCCACCCAGGTACCAGTTGACCCAGCAGGGACGTCCATCGCCGTAGTTCCCGGCCGGGTGGGTCATGGCCCAGATGTCGCTGTTGTGGCACATCGCCCAGCCGCGCGTCCCGAAAAAGTCACGGGCCGTCGCAGCCCCCTTCCGGGCCGCATTCCCGATGAACGACATCAGCGGTTCGTGCATCTCCGGCAGCCCGCTCTTTTCGGCCAGCCAGTAGTTCTCCGGGAGGTTGATGTTGATCGTGTAGTTGCTGCGCCAGGGCGGTTCCATGTAGGGATTCCAGATCCCCTGCAGGTTGGCCGGAACGCCCGGCGTGCGCGAGGAACTGATCAGCAGATAGCGCCCGAACTGTACGTGCAGGCGCTCCAGATAGTGGTCCGCAGCACCCGTTTCGTAGCGTTCGAGACGCCGGTCGGTCGGCAGGTCCGGGCCGGAGCCGTCGCCCAGCTGCAGATCGAACCGGTCGAACAAGGCCCGGTAATCCGACGTATGGCGTCGGAGCAGCTCGCCGAAACTCCGCTGCCGGGCCTCTTCGATCCGGGCTTCGGCCTCCGCCAGACAGGCAAATCCGGCTGCGGCGGGATCCTGGTCGTAGCCGTTGAAACTCGTCGCAACAGAGACCAGAATGACGGCTTCGCGGGCCTCCCGGACCCCGATTCCGTCCCGGTCGGAGACCCTGCGGCCATCGGTCGACGCAATCGTATAGACCACCGCAAAACGGATTCCGCGATCTCCCGAAAAATCGGCTTCGTCGTTCCGGCCCGCTTCGTAGCCGGAGCGGTCACCGGCCGGAGCAACCCCGCAGGCGATCAATCGGCCATTGTCGATCCGGATGCGGTGTTTCAGTTGGCTGCCGAAGCCCAGATCGAAGGAGAGGCTGCGGGGACGGTCGGCCTTCAGACGGATGACCAGCACCCCGTCGGGATGCGAGGTGAAGTATTCCCGTTCGCAGGCCGTATTCCCGACCTTGAACCGGGTCGTCGCCACGGCGCGGTCGAGCGAGAGTTCGCGGCAGTAGTCCGTCGGAACCCCAGTGCCCAGATCGCTGTCGATGCGCATCGTCCCCAGCGGGGCGTAGGATTCGGAGTAGGGACCCTGCAGGAAGTGTTGCAGGGATTCGGCCACGTCGTAACGCTCCTCGGCCAGCGCCGCGCGGATCAGCGGCACAACCTGATATCCCTTCGTCGTCCGGCATTCGGAGGGGGTTCCGGTCCACAATGTCGCGTCGTTCAGGTAGATGCTGTCGGCAGCCGGACCGCCGAAAACCGAGGCGCCGAGGCGCCCGTTCCCGAGAACCAGCGTCTCTTCGAACGTCGTGGCCGGTTGTCGGTACCAGAGTTTCAACTCCGGGGCATTCGCTGCCCGGAGCCCGGAAAGTCCCGACAGCAACAACAGCAGGGTGACTCCCGATCGGATGGTTTTGTTCATGGTGATTGTGCAGGTTGGCGGAGAAAACTGAATTCCCCGGAGGTTTGCTACGAAATTACAACCGATTCGGGAAAAATCCCCCGCCCCGGAGTGTTTTTGTAAACCCGTCAATTGATTATGTTGCTGCTTATCAAACTATTAGATGCCGTGACAAGGGGCGATTTTGGAACCGGAACGGATTCCGCCCGCACGGGTCGCACCGACAAACGGCCGCACTGCCGTCGGAGATGAATCGGGGACCGTTTCCCGTTCCGGTTCCAAAATTCACGCCCCGGGTTTCGGCCCGAAACCCTCCGGAGCAACGTGGAGAGGCGATTCTACACTCCGGACGTTCCGGGTCCGTTCACAAAATCCCGAGCCCGGGGTTGTCCGCCTTGCCGATCTTCGCGGAATCCCCTAATTTTGAATGGAAGAATCCGTAAAATACGTCGCATGAAAAGAGTTGTTTTTCTGTTCATTCTCCTGTTCTGGGGAACCTCCCGCGGAATCTGCCGGGAGGAGTTTTCCGATGCGGCCGCATTGCCCGAGCATCCGCGCCTGCTGCTGCCGCGGGGCGGTGAGGAGCAGCTTCTCCGTCAGATCGGCCGGGACAGTCTCTGGACACTCCTGCACACCTCCATTCTGGAAGAGGCGGGGCGCATGGCCGCACTGCCGCCCGTAACCTACCGCGTCGAGGGGCGAAGGCTGCTGGCCACCTCCCGCGAAGCCCTGCGGAGGATCCTCTTCCTCGCCTACTCCTGCCGGATGACCGGTCGGAGCGATTATGCCCGACGTGCCGAGGCCGAAATGCTCGCGGCGGCGGCATTCCCGGACTGGAATCCCGGCCACTTCCTCGATGTCGCGGAGATGGTACTCGGCATGGCCATCGGCTATGACTGGCTCTACGACCGCCTGTCGCCATCGAGCCGAAGGACGATCGCCGCCGCGATCGTGAAAAAGGGGCTGGAACCGGCCCGCGAAGAGAAAAACAACTGGTTTTACAGCGCCGCCAACAACTGGAACCAGGTCTGCAACGCCGGGCTGACGTATGGTGCACTGGCCGTCTTCGAACGCGACCCGATCTTGGCGACTGCCCTTATCGACAAGGCCGTCGGGACCCTCCCGCTCGCCATGAAGGAGTATGCTCCCGACGGGGCCTATCCCGAAGGACCCGGGTACTGGGATTACGGAACCTCGTTCAATGTCCTGCTGCTCGATGCGCTGGAACGCTGCTTCGGTTCCGATTTCGGGCTCTCGGAGATGCCGGGGTTCCTCGCTACGGGCGCCTATTCGCAGCACATGGTCACTCCCGCCGGGAAGCTTTTCTGCTATGCCGACTGCGAACCGCAACTCGGATTCTCGCCCACCCCGTTCTGGTTTTACGCCAGAACAAAAGACCCCGCGCTGCTCCTGCCCCAGAAACTGGCGCTCGAAAACGACCGGGAAAAACGCTTCCTGGAAAACCGGCTGCTGCCCCTCGCCCTGTTGTGGGGCGCCGGAGCCGGGGTGGAACTCACCACACCCGGAGAGCCCGAAAACCGCTTCTGGATCGGGCGGGGAAGCAATCCGGTCTGCACCATGCGGACCTCGTGGAGCGATCCCGACGCCCTTTTCGTGGGGTTCAAGGCCGGTTCGCCGTCGGTCAACCACGCTCACATGGATGTGGGCTCGTTCTGTCTGGAGGCTGACGGGGTGCGCTGGGCCCTGGACCTCGGGATGGAGTCCTATCACGGCGTCGAGCAGGCCGGGGTCGATTTGTGGAACAAAAGCCAGGAGAGCCAGCGATGGGATGTCTTCCGGTTGAATAACCTCGCGCACAACACGCTGACGTTCAACGGTCGGAAACAACGGGTGGCGGGGTGCTGCCGTATCGATTCGTGCGGAACGGCACCGGGCCGAATGTATGCCGTTTCGGACCTTACGCCGGTATGCCCGCCGTGGGTGAAGGAGTCGAAGCGGGCCGTGGCGATGGCCGGACGTTCGTATGTCGTCGTGGAGGATCGGATCACCACCGGGGAGCGCTTCACGCGAATGCGCTGGAACATGATGACCGAAGCCGATACGATCACGGAGCTCGGCGGCCACGTCTACCTGCTGGGAAAAGGCGCGAAACGGCTGTATCTCCGGATTCAGACGCCCGTCGGAATCGAGGTGTACCGCCGTCCGGCCTCACCGGTCAACAGCTATGATTCGGAGAATCCGGGCATCTCCATGTTCGGGTTCGAAGCCAAGTTGCCGCTCGACACGACCGTCCGCTTCACGGTCTTCCTTATGCCGGGGCAAATGGCGGATTGCAGCTCCTGGAGGCAGATTCTCTGACCGGCGCCGTCCGACCGGAGGAGAAGGCCCAACCCGGGGGAGACACGAAGCGGCCGTTCCTTTGACAGGAACGGCCGCTTTCAATTCGGCGTCTTGCGGATCAGCGTGCCAGCCGCCGTTTCATGCGCAGCAGGGCTTCGACATAGTAGTAATCGGCATAGGTCAGCGGCTTGTCCACTTCGGAATGCTGGGCGTAGAATCCGACGCTGTGCCGGAGGATGAATCCGCCATTCTCGCCCGGCGCTGCCAGGTACGTTTCGGAAGAGAGGCTCCGCAGCTGACGTTCGGCAAAGGCCCGATAACGGGCGCTGCGCGACGCTTCGACATGGTCGCTCAATTCGACCAGCGCCGAGGCGATGACCGCTGCGGCCGAAGCATCGCGCAGCGCCGTCTGCGGATCGGCGACGTCGAGGTCCCAGGGCGGAATGCCGTCCGACGGCATCGCCGGATGCCCGAGCAGGTAATCCGCTACGCGCACCGCCTGCCGCAGGTAACGCCGATGTCCGGTCTCGCGGTACAGGTACGTAAAACCGTACAGCGCCCAGCCCTGACCCCGGCTCCAGGCCGATTCGTCGTGCAGACCCTGCCACGTCTCGCGCTTCTCGACCCGCCCCCGGGCATCGTAGGAAACGACGTGGTAGCACGAAGCGTCCGGGCGGAAGTGGTTTTTCAGCGTCTTGTCCGCATGGCTCACGGCCATGCGGCGGTAGCGGGCATCCCCCGACGCGCGCGAGGCCCACAACAGCAGTTCGAGGTTCATCATGTTGTCGATGATGACCGGGTAGTTCCAGCGCTCGCGGTTGAAGTCCCACGAGCGGATCAGCCCGATGTGCGGATCGTAGCGCGTGGCAAGCGATGCCGCACCGTTCAGCAGCACCTGCCGGTAGGACTCCGGGGCCTTCAGCCGCCAGCCGTGGCCGTAGCTGCAGAAGAGCATGAACCCCACGTCGTGGTTGTCGGTGATGTACTGCACCTCTTCGAGCCGCCGGGTGAACATTTCGGCATACGCCGCAAGGCGTTCGTCGCCCGAATCCTCGTAGAGGTACCACAGCACCCCCGGGAAGAATCCGGAACACCACCAGCCCGGGTCGGAAGTTACCAGACGCCCCGCATCGTCGGTCGTCTTCGGGAGCCGGCCTTCGAGCGGTTCGAGTGCCCGGGACAGGATCAGCGACTGTTCTCGGGCGCGCTCCAAAGCACGTTCGATCACCTCGGCCAGCGGCTCTTCGCCCCGGGACTGGGGCCGGGAGGTCTGGGACGGGGCATGCGCCCGGGTGCCGCCGACGGAGAAGAGCGTCAGCAGCAGGATAAAAAACAGACTTCTTCGTCTCATACGGTTCAGTTGTGAGTCATGGAACGGTCGATTTGCAGCGGTTCCCCACCCCACGCCCGGACCGAAGTCCACGGCTGGCAGGGATCACTCCAGAAGGCACTCTCCGCAGGAAGCCCCAGCGCGGCAAAGACCGACGTGCAGAAGTAGAGGCTCGCCGTGGAGATGTATCCTTCGGCAATCTCGGGCTGGTGGCCGCAAAAGCCCAACTGCAGCCATCCGTTGCGGAAATTCTCCTTGCGGGCGAGCTGCCGCGAGATGACGGCCGTCAGGGCGCAGCGCACCTGCGCCGGAGCCGGGTATTCAGGCAGGACCCCCAGCAGCGAAGCCTGCGAAAGCGTGTTGAGCACCCCGAACCGGTAGGACAGCGAACGCCCGATCACGGGATAGGTCCCTTCGGGGCTGATCATGCGCTCCAACTGGGCGGCATACCGCCCGAAGCGGCGCGTCTCCTCCTGCAGGAATTCATGGTCGCCCAGGTCGTGCCGCGCGAGAACAGTCAGGATATCGTACAGCAGCGGGTGGATCATGATGCTGTTGTAGTAGTCATAATGAAAATCCTTGCCGTCGCCGTACCACGCATCGCCCTTGTACCACGCAATGTGCTTCTTCACGCCGTACTCGATCCGGTCCAGATCGCACGTCCCGGTCTTGTCGAGCAGGAAGGCTTCGATGACGGCCGGAAAGAGCAGCCAGTTGTTGACGTAAGGCTCGATCTCGACGCACGCGCGCAATTCGGCATACAGGCGTTGGCGGGTCGTTTCGTCGAGCCGCCCCCAGACCTGCTCCGGGGCCCGGAGAAGCCCCTGAACCAGCAGCGCGGCATCGACCAACGGCTGGTGGTGCTGCCGGAAATTCGCCCGGTCGGGCGACGCCGGGTCGAGGATCTGTTCCAGCGAACGCACCGCCAGATCGATGTAATGCGCACGCAACCGTCCCTCCTTCGTATCGTCGGGGCCCAACTCCAGCCACGGGCAGATGCCGTACATCACCCGGCCGAAGCATTCGAGAACCATCACGTCGGAGAGGCGTGCACTGTCCTGCCGGTAGCGGAACTCCAGGGGCATCCGCTGCCGGAGGGTCCCGCGGCTCAGGTTTTCGAGAACGGGGCCCGCAATCCGCGTCAGGGACTCCACCCAAAGCTCCCGCTCCCGCTGCGGCGGGGTTTTCGCAAAAAGCGGCGTGCCGAGCAGCAGGCCCAGCATCAAAACAAGATATCTTTTCATCCTTATTCGATCGTCAGATTGTCAAAACATACGGGATCGTAACTGCATCCGATTCCGGCCATTCCCGCGGAAAACGAGGTGTCGCGCAGACGCACGAGCCGTTTCCCGTCGACAAGGGCCTCGATGCGGTCGCCCTCGAATCGCAGTTCGAGCCGGTGCCAGCGACCGGGGTGCACGTCAACCCGCCCCCGGGCCAGGGTGCCGTCGCGCCGCAGGTCGTGCATCCCGAAGATCAGCGCTTCGAGAAAGAGGTTTTCCGGGTCGGGCTCCGCAGCCATGCGGTCGAAAACCTTCCGCAGGGACTCCTTCCGCTCGTCGGGAAGCGCCTGCAGGTCGGCATACGACAGCCGCAGGCACTGGTCGCGGTCCGTAAAGCGCGCGTACAGTTCCGGCCACTCCTTCCGGAAGTCGAGATGGCCGTTCAGCAGCGGCGCTTCGCTCTTCCCCACCTCCCAGCGGCCGTCGGCACGGACCCGCAGCCAGTAGCCGTTCGGGAGCGTCCGCGTATGCTGGTACATGGCGTTCACACGCCCCATCACCACGGCCGACGACTCCCCGTCGGGCAGCAGCACGTCAACCCCGACAGCATAATCGCGCCACGTGCGGTCGCCGATCAACGTATGCGGATCGGGATTGACATGGTAGAGCCACTCGATGCCGCGCTGCGGGATCGCCTGCTGCAGCACCTTTCCCCGGCCGGGCTGCTTCACAACCTCGAAAACGCCCGACTGGTCGCTCAGATAACGCGGCTGGCGCCCCGGTTCGCAGGTCTCGAAATCGTCGCGGTACGGGAACGGAAAGGGCTTTTCCGCAGCCGTCTCCAGCGATTCGTCGCCCTTGCGCTGGCCGGTGGTGGTCGTCAGCGTGTAGATCGAACCCGGCTGCACCTCGAACGAAATCCGACCCGCCACGGGTTGCAGCATCGCGATGCGTTCGAACGAGGCGGTCCGGTCGGTCCGCCACACGTACAGCGTGTCGGACGAGAGCCCCTCGCCGATCTCCAGTTCCAGCCTCCGCGGCGAATCGGCATCGACCGTCTCCACGACGATCGAAAAGTCTTCGCCCGCCGGATCGTAGAGCGTCACATAACTGATCTCTCCGTCCCTGTCGTAGCGCGAGGCCGATTCGCAGTAGACCCATCCCGGCCGGGCGAACTGCGTGTAGTGCGCCACGGTCCACAGGGCCGGTTTCAGTTCGTAGGCCCCCGACCACGGGGTCCGGGCGTTGAGCAGCCCCGATTCGGGCACGGGAAGCAGGTCGTAGTAGGACCCGACAACGCTCCACACCACCTGCCGGACGATCTTACCTTCGGTATAGCCGCGGTTGAAGCGGCGGATCAGATGCTTGGCCGCCTCCCAGCGGTCGGGCATCGTGGCGCCCTCCTCGCTTGCCCACAGCGGCTTGCAGGTCGCAAGGGCATTTTTCGTACTCCCCTCGGGCGGATAGTGCGTGCCGATCACGTCGACGGCATCCATCAGCGCGGCATCCTCCCGCATCCGGTCCGCAACCGTCCAGGCGCAAACCTCGTCCGCCGCCACGATCTTCGTTGCAAGCCCCGCGCGGCGGAACGTCGATGCCAACGTCTTGATATACTCCGGATCGTAGGGCGTTTCGTTCCAGATCCCCGCGTAGTCGATTTTCAGGCCATGGACCGAATCGGCTCCCCGGATGAACTCGGTCACGAAATCCGCATTGTCCTGCGAGTAGAAACGCCCGCCGCCGATCCAGCCCGGAGCACCCCACTGCAGCACGTCGAGTGCGATCGACGGATTGCGGCGCTTCGCCTCGCACATCAGCCACCATTCGTAACCCCGCGTGAAGTCGGGCCGCTCGGCCCGGGTCCGGCGGTGCGAGGGCTCCGTCCCGCAGGTCGAATTGACATCGCCGCCGATCTCCACCTTCAGGTGGTCGAGCGACGCCCCGTAGCGGGGTTTGAACAGGTAATCGAGGATCTGCGAACGGTACGGCTCCGGATAGTCGGGCAAAAGGCGCGTCGAGGCCCCGGCACTCAGGGCGCCGATCCCCTCGTAGGTCCGGCCGGGATTGTCGCGGTTCACCAGCAGCAGAAACCCCGGCCCCGTATCGCCCGCAACGGCCGACAGAGCCGTCACCGACAACCCCGCCCCGCACAGGACCCGAAAAACCGGAAGAATCCGATCCCGGATCCGGGAAATCGCATGTCGAAACATTATCCGAACCATGTCTGCGGCTTTATTCGAGTACGAAATGTCCCGTCTGCCGGATGTCGTCCGAAGCCGCACCCACATGGATCGTGAAGGCTCCCGGCTCGGCCCTCCAGGCCGACTTCGTGTCGTCGTAGTAGCTCAATGCCGCGGGCGTGATCTCGAACGCCACCGTCCGCGTCTCGCCCGGCTGCAGCGACACCTTCTCGAAGCCCTTCAGCTCCTTGAGGGGGCGCTGGACAAACGACTCGTCATCCCCGACATAGAGCTGGACAACCTCGGCTCCCGCCCGTTCGCCCGTATTCGTGACGTCGACACGCACCGTAAGCGAAGCGTCGGATGCCATCCGGTCGGCCGAAAGCCGGAGATTCGAAATCGAGAACGTCGTATAGCTCAGGCCGTGGCCGAAGGCGAACAACGGGGCAATCTCCCGGATCTCGTGCCAGCGGTAACCCACGAAGAGACCTTCCCGGTAACGGACCGTATCCCCGCCCGGGAACTCCCCGACCGCATGGGCCGCATTGTCCTCCAGCCGCACCGGGAAGGTGAAAGGCAGTTTCCCCGAAGGATTCACCTTGCCGAATACCACATCCGCCAGCGCATTCCCGGCCTCCGAGCCCGAGAACCACGCCTCCAGAACCGCGGGAGCCCGATCCAGCCACGGCATCGCTACCGCATTGCCCGAGACCAGCACCACCGCCAGCCGCGGATTCGCTGCCGCCAGGGCTTCGATCACCCGATCCTGCGCGTAGGGAAGCCCGTACTCCTTGCGGTCCGCACCCTCGCAGTCCTGGAAATCGCTCTTGTTCAGACCCCCGACGAAGAGCACCGCATCGGCCTCCTTCGCGGCCGCAACGGCATCGGCAATCAGGCGCTCCGCACTCCGTGATTCGGAGAGGTCCTGGCCCGTCGTCACGCCGTTGTACGAACCGCTCGGATCACCCACGTAACCCCGTTCGTAGACAACTCCGCAACCGGAAGCCTCCGCCGCCGCACGGATCCCCTCCAGCGGCGTGCACTCGTGGCGCACCTTCAGCGACGAGGAACCCCCGCCCACGGTCATCATCTTCACGGCATTCTCGCCTACGACCAGCAGCCGCTTCATCGCCGACGGATCGAACGGCAGCGTTCCCCCGTCGTTCTTCAGCAGGACCATCCCCTCGCCCGCAATCTGCCGCGCCGCCGCCAGATGCTCCGGCGAATTCAGCGATCCGAACGGCTTGCGCGTGTTCATCGCCGTGCGGAAAATCAGACGCAGCACCCGCCGCACCTTGTCGTCGAGCGTCTGCACATCGGCCTCGCCCTCTCGCAAGAGGTCCAGATAGGGCTGAGCCAGGTAGTAGTTGTCATAGGCATTGCGCGTGCCGGCGCGAAGCCCGTCGGTCCACGTACCGAACTCCAGATCGAGACCGTTCTCCACCGCCTGCCGCGTGTCGTGGACCCCGCCCCAGTCGGAAATCACCGCCCCGTCGAAGGCCCACTCCCCTTTCAGGATGTCATTCAGCAGGTACCGGTTGTGGCAGCAGTGCTGCCCCTTGTACTTATTGTAGGAACCCATGACGGCCCAGGCCCCGCCCTCGCGGACCGCAGCCTCGAAGGCCGGAAGGTAGATCTCATGCAGCGCACGGTCGTCGACCTCGACATTCACGTCGTTGCGGCGCGTCTCCTGGTTGTTCAGCGCAAAGTGCTTCACGCACGCCGCAACACCGTTCTTCTGGACCTCCCGAACGTAGGGCACGACCATCCGCGACGCCAGGTACGGATCCTCACCCATGTATTCGAAATTGCGGCCGTTGAGCGGCGTGCGGTAGATATTCACGCCCGGGCCCAGCAGGACATCCTTCTCCCGGTAACGCGCCTCCTCGCCGATCGACTTCCCGTAGAGGGCCGACATCGCGGGATTCCACGTCGCCGCAAGGCACGTCAGCGCCGGAAAGGCCGTACACGAATCGTTCGTCCAGCCCGCCTGGTCCCACTCGTCCCACAGCACTTCGGGACGGATGCCGTGCGGGCCGTCCGTGCACCACAATTCGGGGATCCCCAGACGCGGAACACCTGCCGACGAAAATTTCGACTGCGCGTGCAGCACCGCAACCTTCTCGTCGAGCGTCATGCGCGAGAGCGCATCCTCCACCCGCTCCTCCAACGAACGGCTTTCATCCCGATACGCCGGAAGCGACGACCCCGACGACCCCGCTCCCGAACACGAAATCCCGACCGTCAGGCACAGCCAACCCGAAAAAATACCGAAAAATGTTCTCATAAAATATGTTTTTTAGTTGGTGAAAACGGGAGTGTACCCGATTCCCGGATACACTCCCTGCGTCGTAGACCGCTATTTCTTGACAAACGTGATAACCGGATGGCTGTTTCCGCCCGTCAGGTCGACCGTCAGCTCATAGGTCGCGCCCTCTTCGAGCTCAACGCCCGGAGCCACCTCCAGATTATTGCCGTCGGGGTTGATCCACAACAGCTTTTCCGTACCCGGTGCCAGTGTCATCGGCGTGATACCGGTCCAGTTGCGGCCCTTGAAGAACTTCCCGCTCCATTCGCTCACGCGGAAACGCTGTCCGAGCACCGTACTGCCCTTCTGCCCGGCCTGCGCCGTGATCTTGTAGATTTGCGGGGCATATTCCGGTATGCAAATGCCTTTTTTCTCACTCCAACCAGGCTCATTCACTGCTGCCGGTGAACCGAGGCCGTAACCGATGTAGTAGATGGCACCGTGCCCGTCGTCCGAAAGCGTCGCCAGATCGCTGCCGTCGGCATTGAGAACCAGGGCGTCGATGACCTTCGTCGCCCGATTGGCCGTGATGCGGTATTTGCCGCTCACGGGAACCAGCCGCGGCGTCTGCGACACGGCATCGAAGAAGTCGGGATTGCACCACGCCGGCTCGAACATGTCCGCTCCCGAGAAGGTGATCTCCGCACCCTGTTCAAGGTCCAGATCGATCGAATAGTTGTCCAGATCGGACTGCGTCATGGCCTGACCGTTGACCCGGAGGTCGGCCGCGGGCAGCTCACCCTCGATCTCTTCCACGGTAAGCACCGCCGTCGAGAGCTTCGTATCCGTAGCATTGGGCGTCACGTCGAGCGTGAAACGGTAGACATAACCCGCCTTGAGCGTCTTGCCCGCCGCCAGACGAATGTTGCCGTCGGTCTCGCCCGCCACGAAGGTCTCGCTCGTCGTCGTGATCTTGCCGCCGCCGAACTCCCCGCCCCAGGTCTTCTGGTGGAAGAACTTGAAATCTACGGATTTCGTGTCGATCGACACGCCCCCGACCAGCGTCAACTGATACCGCGTGCTGCCGATCCGTGCCAGGCACAGCCCGCCGCTCTCCGGCTTCCAGTCGTAGGAGTTGTTCAGCGAGGGCTTGCCCACCGACTTGCCGCCGATGACCCACACGGCCCCCGATCCGTCGCCATTCAGAACGGCCAGCTCCGTCGCCGACTTCATCGCCTCGATCTTCAGGTAGTTGTGCTTGAAGTTCGCCGTCACCTTGTACTGGCCCGACATCGGCAGGAAGGTCAGCACCCCGGGCTGCGACTCGTCGCCCCGCTCGAAGAAGTCCCGGTCGACATCCCACGACCCGAAATCGGGAATCCCCGAAATCTCGTACTGCACGCCCTGCGTCAGCATGGTGACCGTACTGTAGTTGTCGTTGTCCACCATCGACATCTCCTCGCCGTTGAAGAGCAGCTTCGTGAAGGGCGACGCCGCAAACGTCAGCGTATTGAACGATATCGTACACTCCCCGGCATTCGACTGCGAGAAGGGAATCTGCGTCGTGCTCCCGGAGATCACCTGATTGACATCCCAGCCGAAGGTGATCTTTTCCCCGCTCGCAAAAGCCGGTGCCTCGATGTAACCCTTGGCCTTCTGCGGGAAATCGTCCGTCACGGCATATTCATAGGGCGCAATCCGATCCATGCGGTACTCGCCGTCGCTCATGACAAAGGTCAGATGATCGAAGTCGGGACGCTCGACTCGCACCTTGTAACGCTGCTGCGTCTCCCCGAAGCGGATGTTGCGACCCGTGATCACCACGGTAGCCTCGCCGTCGGGAATCTCCCTGTAGAAGGGAACCGAAAGCGTATCGCGATAAACACCGTCGCTCTTCACCCGCAGCGAGGCCGACGCGACGAGATCGTTGTCGAAATAGAGCTCGGCATCGAGCGTCGAAAGCGGCAGCGGATCGCTGATGCGGAACTCATAGGTGATGATGTCACCCATCGAGGCCCGTTCGTCGAAGGCGATCTTCTCCAGGACCGGACCCACATCCGTGGTCTCGAATTCGGGATCCTTGCTGCACGCGGCCAATGCCACGGCCAGAAATCCCCAGGCCATATTTCTCATGAATGTTTTCATCTTGCGCATGTCGTTTGGATGTTATTCGTTTTTGCCCCAGCGGAACGACGCAATGGCATTCCCGGGAATATCGTAGGAGAAGTGGCGGCGGCCGTCATTCACGGTCAGTTTCCGGCTGTCGCTGCCCCGGTTGACCGCCACGAAGGCGTAGGAACCGTCGGGATTCTCGAAAGCCATGTACTTCACGTCGGTGATCTGCGTATCGTTGGTCGCGATGCGGACCGCACCCTGCTCGATGACTTTCGAACAGTGGGCCAGGTCGTAATACTGGCTGTTGCGCTTGATCGAGGCGTAGGAGTAGTCCTCCGACGAGATGTCCACCACCCCGAAGCAGGTCTGACAGCCGCCCGGACGGTTCGGAGCGCCGTTCTCGTCGAGCATGAAGTTCCACAGCGTCACGCCTTTCCCGCCGCGCTGCATCGTCCCCAGGAAGATGCTCTCGAACTCCCCGAGCGTGTTGTTCGAGAAGTTGTAGCCCCACGAACCGATCGACGCCTCGGTGAAATAGATCTCCTTCTGCGGGTAGAGCGTCGAGATGTTGTCCAGCTCGCTGACGTTGCCCCCGTAGTTGTGCCAGGCCGACCCGGCAATGTACTGCGAAGCCTGCTCGTCGCCGAAAAGCTTCACGACGTAATTCTCCTGACCCGCCACATTGTCATAGTTGTAGTTGTGGTCGTAGCAGAGGATCTTCGTCTTGAGACCCCGGGCCTGCATCTTCGGCCCGAGGACCTTGATGAAGGCCGCCTGATCCTCCCACGGCATGTAGAGCGACATCGAGTTGCCCTTGTTCAGCGGCTCGTTCTGCACCGTGATCGCATAGATCGGGAAGCCCTCGGACTCCATCGTCTCGATCCACATCACGAAATACTCGGCGTAATCCTCGTAGCAGGCAGGGTTCAAGCGCCCGCTCGTCCAGCCGTTGTATTCGCTCACACCGTCGAGGCCCACCTTCATCCAGCGGGGACACGACCACGGCGTGCCGATGATCTTCACGTCGGGATTGATCGCCAGGATCTCCTTCAGCACGGGGAAAACGTCGCGACGGTCGTAGGGATGCACGTCGAAGAAGTCGATACCCTCCTGATCGCACCACGTGTATTCGCCCAACGTGAAGTCGCTGCCCCCGATCGACATCCGGATCAGGCTGAAACCAAGGCCCTTCTCGGGATCGAAACACTCCCGCAGGATCTTTTCACGGTCGGCGGCTGGCATCTTCTGCAGGTTGTAGCCCGTCGATCCGGTGATGGCCGGGCCGAAACCGACGATCTCCTGATAACGTTCTTCGGGACGAAGGCGGATCTCATAGGGCGACATCGGATCGTTCTCGCAGTAATCGAGCGGCAGCTGCTTGAAAAGCATCGTTTTATGTCCCGTGGTCACATAGAGTTCCACGTCGGAGGCTACGGGAGCCGACGGCCCGGCAGGATCCGGATCGCTGCTGCCTACGGAGTCGTTGTTGCAGCACATGAAGCCCAGCACGGCAAGAAAAAGGGCTCCGGTAAATATATTCAGATGTTTCATGGCATTTGGATGGTTTGAGGTGCCGGTTCAATAACCGGGATTTTGCGTAAGATTGGAATTGTTGTCGATCTGTGCGGTCGGGACGGGCAGCAGAACGGTCTCCGCCGTCATCGGGCGGCGCGTCGGGACGTAGGCGTCATACGAGGCCGAACCCGGCACATTGGCGCCGTCGCACACCTCGGCGGCCTTGCCGAAACGGACCAGATCGAAGAAGCGGTGTCCCTCGAAAGAGAGCTCAAGCCGGCGCTCGTGCAGCACCTTGTCGCGCATATCCTCGGCCGAAAGAATGTCCGAACGCTTATACTCGGGAAGCTGCGCCCGCTTGCGGATCCTGTTCACCCAGATCAGGGCCCCGTCGATGTCGTCCTGGAAGGCCAGCGCCTCGGCGTGCAGCAGATAGATCTCGCCCAGACGCATCAGAATGTAACTCGACGCATTGGTCGGACACTTGTGCATGAAGGCGTAGTTGTTGCTCGGATAGTAGTTGCTCCAGGCGCACTCGTCGTAGATGATCGAGGCGTTGTAACGCTCCGTATCCCCTTCGGCCTCGTAGGCGGCAATCAGGTTCCGCGACGGCGTGCACCACTTCGCCCACGTATAGCTGTCGTCCGGATTGTAGGCGTTGCGGTGGAACATCATCCAGACCCAGTTGCCCGAAGTCCGCGTCCAGGTCACCTCGAAAATCGACTCCGACGTGTTGCGCACCGCATCGTTGTCGTCGTAGGACCACATCTCGCCGTAACGATCCGTAAGTTCGTAGCCCATTTTCTCGACCTCCTCGCAATACTTCGCCACCAGACCGTAGTCGCGGACCTGAGGCTCCGCATAGACCCGGGCCAGCATCCCGCAGGCAAAGCCCTTGGTCAGAAGGAACTTGTCCGACGGATCCGGATCCGGAGCGTACTCCTTCGCGAATTCAAGGTCCGAAAGAATGCTCTCGAAAACCACGTCCAGCGTCTCTCGCGCCGGATAGTACATCGGATAGACCTCATTGACATTGTCCGAGGTGATGGCCGGCGGAACCTCCTTCACAATCGGAATCTCGCCCCACAGCCGCGACATGTTGTACCACATGAATGCCCGCCAGCACATCGCTTCGGCCTTCCACTGCTTGCGCTCCTCCTCCGTGAGACTCGGATCCTCGATGTCGTCGATGAAGCAGATCACCTGATTGGCCTTGCCGACCTGGTTCATGTAGAAGTTCCAGTCCCGGGCGATATTCGGGTTGCTGCCGTCCATGGTGTTCGACGCGATGGTCGAGAGTTCGAGCCCCGCCGTGCCGCCGTAGGCATTGTCCGCCCGCACCTCGGTATAGATCAGATGGTCGGAATAACCGCTCTCCTGGATATTGCCCCGAATGCCGCTGTACAGGGCGTCGAGCTGTGCCTTGATGTCTTCGCGGGTCTTGTATTGTGCGCCGCTGTCGCTGTCCGCATCCGGATCGCTGTAGTTCTTCTCGTGGTAGCTCATCTCGGGATATTTGTCCAGCGAGCACGACACGCCTGCGGACAACACCCCCAGCGCCGACAACAGCATGATGTATCTTTTCATGATTCGATGTTTTTGGTTTGGTTAGAAGATCACGTTCAGGCCGAAGACGAAGGTTTTCACATTGGGATAGGTGCCCCAGTCGATACCCATGTTCGTCGCCGAACTGTACTCGCTCATTTCGGGATCGTAACCCGAATAGTTGGTGAAGGTGAAGAAGTTCTGAAGCGTCACATAAGGCTGGATTTTCGATATGTTCACCTTTTGGAGCTTCGGGGAACGGATGTCGTACGAAAGCGTGATGTTCTTGATCTTGATGTACGAGCCGTCCTCGACCCAGCGCGTGGAGTTGAGAATGTTCGTCGTGGAGCCCGCACGCGGAATGTCGGTAATCTGCCCCGGAATCCGCCACCGCCGCAGCACGTCGGTGATCTGGTTCCCGCCGCCGTTCATGCCCACCATCTCGATCTTCGAGGCGTTGTAGATGTCGTTGCCATAGGAACCCGTCAGCAGGATGTTCAGGTTCAGACCCTTCCACGAAAAGTTGTTGGTCATGCCGAACGTGAATTTCGGATTCGCGTTGCCGATGTAGCGCTTGTCCCGATCCGAAGGGGTAAGCGTCGGATTCCCCTCGGCATCCTCATAGAACATGTCGCCCGTTTCGGGATCCACACCCAGGGCCTTGTAACCCCAGAACATCGACAGCGGCTGCCCGGGCGTCATGCGGACGACGTAATCCTTGACCGATTCGGAGGTCTGCGTATAGTAGTAGACCTGCTGGAGCTGGAGTTTCTCCAGCCGATTGCGGTTGAGCGAAAGGTTGAAATCCGTCGACCACTCGAAATCGCGCTTGACAAGGTTCCGCGACGAAATGACCACCTCGAAACCCTTGTTCGACATCTCCCCTTCGTTGCGGTAGATCGACGGGTTCGGAGACGGCAGCGGTACGCTCATGAGCATGTCCTTCGTATATTTGTAGTAGGCGTCGAGGCTCACCGTCAGACGCCCTTTCAGCACCGTGAGGTCGATTCCGACGTTGGTCTGCGTGGTGGTCTCCCAGGTCAGGTCGTCGTTCTTGAGGTTGGAACGCGAACCGACGGTCGGCGTGGCATCGACATATTTCGAATCCGTCCAGTCGTAATAGTTCGTGTTGTACTTCTGGAGGTAGGCATAGTCGTCCAGACCCGTCTGATTACCCGTCTGACCCCATCCGGCGCGGACCTTCAGGTCGTCGAGCCACTCGACATCCCGCAGGAACTCCTCCCCCGAAAGACGCCACGCCGCCGAAAACGACGGGAAATATCCCCAGCGATGCCCGGGAGCCAGTTTCGACGAACCGTCGGCCCGGAAATTCGCCGTTACGAGGTATCTGTCGTCGAAGTTGTACGACACACGGCCCAGGTAGGACATGATCGCCCACTCCGACTTGCTCTGGCTCTGGCCGCGCAGCCCGCCGTTGTTGCCGCCGTTCAGGCCGATGATGGCGTTGCCGTAGTCGGGGGAGAAGTAGGAGCGGCTCCCCGAAAGCTCCTCCCATACGGAGACCGTCGCCGATGTGCCCGCCATCACTTCGAGATGGTGGCGGCCGCCGAAGACATTCTGATAGGTGAGGATGTTGTCGTAAACCATCCGCATGTCGTCCGACCGCGTGTCCGATGCCGACCCGTGCGTGGTACGCCCGTGCGACGTCTTGATCGGATCCAGAAACGAGAACGAATGCACCCAGCGGCGGTCCATCGATACGGTCGACTTGAAATTCAGGTTCTTGTGGAACTTCAGCGTGACGTTCCCGCTCAGAATCAGACGGTCGGTCTGGGTCTTGTTGTTCTCCGTGCGGGCGAGGTTCTCGGCCGGGGTCGTGATGTTCGCCCCGTAGAACTTCGTCCAGTACCAGTCGGGGTTATCCTCGTCCCACACCTTCGCGTAGGTCGGCGTATTGACTACCGACAAGACCACACCGGCACGGTTCGACCCGGTTCCGGTCGTAATCCCGTTGCCCGCATAACGCGAATAGGTCGTCGAGGCCCCGACGGAAATCCATTTGAAAAGGTCCGACTGAACGCTCGCCTTCACGTTGTAACGCTGGCTGTAGGCCACCGAGAAGATACCCGTCTCCTTGTTGTAGCCGCCGCCGATGTTGTAGCTCGTCCGGTCATTCCCGTTCGACACCGAGAAGTGGTAGTTCTGGTTAATTCCCGTCTGATAGGTCTCGTCGAACCAGTCGGTCTCGTCCTTCAGGTCGGCAGGAAGCCCCTTGACCGCCCCCGTCTCCTCCATCAGTTCACGGTACTGCTGGTAATTGAGCACGTCGTAGGTCTTCGTCACACGCGATATACCGATCATCGAGGAGACCTCGATCCGCGGTTTGCGCGATCCGGCCCCCGTCTTGGTCGTGATGAGGACGACACCGTTCGCGGCCCGCGATCCGTAGATGGCGGCCGAAGAGGCGTCCTTGAGCACCTGGATCGTCTCGATGTCGTTGGGCGACAGGTACTCGATGGCGTAGTTGCCCTCGCCGACCGGAACCCCGTCGACCACATACAAGGGATCGTTCTTCGACGAGATGGACGAGGCGCCGCGCACCCGCACGATCATGCCCGAACCGGGCTGGCCGTTGGGCTGGATGACCTGCACACCCGCAGCCTTGCCCTGGAGCGCCGCCGAGGCCGAGGTGATCGGACGCATATCGAGATCCTCGGTCGAGACGATCGAAACGGCCGTCGTCAGGTCCTTCTGCTTGACCGTTCCGTAACCGATCGCAACCACGGCATCGAGCGAAATGGCATCCTCTTTCAACGTCACATCCAGCCGGGTCTGCCCCTTGCCGAGCGAAAACTCCTGCGAGGCGTAGCCGATCGACTGGAAAACCAGCACCGGATTCGCACCCCGCAGCGAAAGGGTGTAACTGCCATCCGTATTGGAGGAGGTTCCGTTGGTCGTGCCCTTCTCGATCACGGTGACTCCGACGAGCGGATTTCCGTCCTGATCCCGGACCACGCCCTTCAGGACGGGGGTTTGGGCGTATGCACTGAGTGTCCCGCACAACAGCAGGAGATACACCAGCGCCTTTACCAGCCCCTGACCATACTTTGGGTAAATTCTTGCCATAAGTAAGCTCATTTAATTAATTTTAGGATTCGTTCCGGGTGGTGGGCACCGCGCGTCAGCCGTTCCACCCGGATCAAAAGTAGCGAAGGCGAATCGCTTCCGAAAACCGATATAACCAGATTGTAAACCGGACGATTCGACAACACTCGATCCTTCAGTCGATTACATCACAGGAACCTGGCCGGATTTGTAAATTCAAATAAATTAAAAACCCCGTTCCAGGGCACACCGGGACCTCCTTACGACCATTTGAAGATAGCGAAAATTTCGCGATTCCGAACTTTTTGCGTTATCTTTGTGTAGACCCTAACCTGCTGCCAGATGAAAAAAATCGCTTCCGTTCTCTTTTTTCTGCTTCTCGCGCTGCAACTCGATGCACAGACCCCGGATGAGATCCTGAAGTCGGAGATCGCCAACGTCGATGCCAAGCTCAAACGGCGCGACGAATACATCGCACAAAAGGAGGAGCGGCTCCAAACGTTGAAACAGTTGCTGCAGCGGGCCGACATGACCGACCGGCGCCGCTACGACATCAACAAGGAGCTGGCAGCGGAATACCGCCCCTACCAGTTCGATTCGGCCATCGTCTACCAGAACCGCAATATCGAGGTGGCACGACGGCTCGGAGACTGGGACCTGCGGAACGAAAGTTATCTGAGCCTGGCCTATCTCTACTGCATTTCGGGGCTCTATTTCGAGGCCCACAATGCGCTGGTCCACGAAATCGACACCACGGCCCTGAACCGCAGCCAGCTGGAGAGCTATTACCTGGCCCAGCGCAAACTCAACGACGAACTCTCCCTGTATTCGCTCGACCGCGAAATCCGCCAGGCCGCCTCCCGGCGCCGCGACTACTACCGTCAGAAACTGTTGGGCATGATGGAACAGGGTTCCGACATCCGGCTGGAATTCGAAGCCGCCTCGGCCATTCAGCAGCAGGACTACAACCGCGCCGAAAAAATTGCCCTGATGCGGCTGCAGAACCATACGCCGTCGGACCACGACTACGCAAAAGCCGCCTACCAGCTGGCCCTGATTGCCCGTTTGCAGGGGAATACGCAGAAGATGATGATCTGGCAGGCCCGTTCGGCCTGCACGGACATCGAACTCGCCGTGCGCGACAACATCTCGCTCAACGAACTGGCCCACAACCTGCTCATCCACTACGGCGATGCCGAACGCTCGATGCGCTACATGCGGATTGTCATGGATGACACCCGGTTCTTCAACTCCCGGCTGCGGCCGTGGCAGGACGCCAAGGCCCTGGCCGATATCGAACAGGCCTACAACCAGCACAAAAGCCGGCTGGAACGGCTCAACCGTACCGTCACCGGGCTCGTCATCGCCATGGTCGTGATTCTTTCGGGAGTCGTCATCTACATCACGCGCCAGCGCAACCGGCTGAGTGCCGCCCGGACCGCCCTGCAACAGTCCAATTCGGACCTGCACGTCTCGAACGCCAGGCTCGAACAGGCGAACGGCAAATTGAAGGAGGTCAACAAGAAACTCACCGATTCGGACCGGGTCAAGGAGGAGTATATCGGGACGTTCCTGATGATCTGTTCGGAGCATATCGACCAGATCAACGAAATCCGACGGCACGTCAAACGCCAGCTGCGGGACGGAAAGGTCGACGAACTGCGCCGCGAATACAACAGCACGGAGAGTCAGCAGGCGACGCTCACGGAGTTTTACACGCTCTTCGACACGACGTTCCTGAACCTCTATCCGACCTTCGTCGAGGAGTTCAATGCCCTGCTGGAGGAGGAGGCCCGGATCGTGCCGCGCAAAGGAGAGCTGTTGACGACCGAGTTGCGCATCTACGCACTGATTCGCCTCGGAATCTCGGATTCGACCAAAATCTCGACCTTCCTGCGCTACTCGATGAGTACGATTTACAACTACCGGTCGAAGATCCGGAACCGGGCCCTTTGCGACCGCAACGAATTCGAGGAGCGGGTCCGCAACATTGCCATCACCCGATAAGGCCCGGGAACGGGATCTGTTCCGCCCGTTCCGCCCGTTCCGCCCGTTCCGCCCGTTCGGTCCGCCCCTGCCGTCCGACTCGCATTGCGGAGTCGGGAGCGGTTCGGGGTTCGGGGACCCGCGCCTGGGGGAGGTATTCCGAAAACAGACCCGCTCCGGATTCGGAACGGGTCTGTTTTCAGGATTCGGGTCTCCCGGGGAGGGATTGCGGGGTCACTCTTCGCGGAGGAAGACACTCATTTCGGAGAGCCCGCGATGAGCCCGGGCGTAATAGGGAATCAGCGTGATCCCCCGCTCCTCATTGCGCAGAATCACGGGCCGGTCGAACAGTTCGCTGCGCCCGGCGCGGAACTCATCGCCCGTCGAGGCCTCCATTTCGACAACCGAACGCCCGGGATGATCCACCCCTTCGGCACAATAGACGATCGGTCCCCGCTCGACGGCGAATTTCCCGCGGTCGAAGGTTACCCGCTCGTTCACCTTTACCTTCCGGACCTCCATCGGGAACGAAACCGAAACATGATCTCCCGCCTTCCACGTCCGGGACAAGACGGCATAGCCCTTTTCCTTCCGGTAATCCACCTCTTCGCCGTTGATCCGGATAACGGTCCGCCCCGCTTCAGAGCTCACATAGCGGTAGAGGTCCGAGGCAACGGGGCGCTCCTGCGTCCAGCCCGGAATGCGGATCAGCAGATCGAAACGTCCGGCGCCATTCCCGTCGACCGTAATCTCGACCTCTCCGCTCCAGGGATAGTCGCTGCGCTGGGAGATCGCAACCCGGCGGTCTTGTCCGAGAGAAAGCGTCGCTTCGCTCGATCCGAACAAATTTACATAGACCCGGTTATTGCCCGTGGCGTAGATATAGCCCGAAAGCGAGGGGATAAAGCGCGAGAGATTCGACGGACAGCACGAACAGTCGAACCAGGGGCTGCGCCTGGCACACCACTCCCCGAACATCTCCTCGCGGACCTCCAGCACGTTCGGATAGAAGAACTCCATGCCGTTGAGCGAAAGCCCGCTCAACACGTTGTTGTAGAGCGAACGCTCCAGCACGTCGATGTATTTCGCATCGCCGTGGAGCTGGAACATCCGCTGGTTCCACATGCAGTTGGCAATCGCCGCACAGGTCTCGCAGTAGGCCTTGTCATTGGGGAGATAGTAGTTGTCTCCGAATGCCTCGCCATCGATCTGACCGCCGACGCCGCCCGTGATGTAGAGTTTCCGGCTCACGATGTTGTTCCACAGGGAGTCGATCGCCGCGATATACGCCGCGTCCTGCTCCAGGGCCGCCACATCGGCCATACCCATGTAGAGGTAGAGTCCGCGGACGGCATGTCCCACGGCCTCCCGCTGTTCGGTGACCGGAAGATGGTCCTGGCTGTAGGAGCCCTGCTCGCCGTCCGAGCCGCGGGCATCCAGGAAGAAACGCGCCAGGTCAAGATAGCGGGGATCGTGCGTGGCCCGGTAGAGTTTGACCAGCGCCAGTTCGATCTCCTCGTGTCCCGGGACGATCTTCCGGTCCGGTTCGTAGAAGGTCGCATAGAGCAGGTCGGCATTCTTTACGGCCACATCCAGCAGCGTGCGTTTTCCCGTTGCGTAGTAATGGGCGACGGCGGCTTCGTAGAGGTGTCCCACATTGTAGAGTTCGTGGCTGTAACGGATATTCGACCAGCGCTCCGCACCGGCATCCCGCGGCATCGTCCGGCCGATGGTCCGGGGCGTATAAAGGTATCCGTCGGGCTCCTGAGCCAGCGTGACCAGCCGGATCAGGCTGTCCAGGTAGCGGTCCAGCGGCTCATCGTACGAAACAGCCAGCCGGTAGGAGGCTCCCTCCATGATCTTGAAGAGGTCGGAATCGTTGAATTGCAAACCCTGAAAATCTCCGTCGGCGAGGCCTGCCGCCACGGCGAAATTGGCGATGCGGCCCGTCTCCTCGCATTTGCGGAATGCGAAGGGGATCGTCCGTTCGGAGACCGTCTCGATGCGCGGGGCCCAGAAACCGTCGGTAAACCGTGCGTCGGTAAAGGGAACGGAGGTATAGGTGTAATCCGGAGCGGCGGTGCGGCTTCCGCAGCCCGCCAGCAATCCAATCAATGCAATCAATGCAATCAGCAATGCAGGTCGTTTCATGTTCAATCCGAGGTGTTTGGTGGTACGTATGGAATTTTCAGATGACGATAATTGGCAGATTCGGGTTATATCCTTACCTTTAAGGGGAGGTTTCGGAATCCAAAAGTAAGCATAAATCGGCAATTCGACAATGAATACAAGGACTTTGAACGATTTGTCCGATATTTTGACAGGATATTTGCGGCCGCGACTCTGCCTGCAGACTAACTTTGTTTCCGGATAAAATCAAACGACTCATGAATCTAAAACGGACTTTTGGAATCTGGACGGCCTTCGGAATGCTGTCCGCAATATGTGTTTCGTGCGGGTCCGAAGCCGGATTTCCGCAGAATGCCAATTACGGCGGCAACCGCGAACCGCTCCACTCCGCAGCGTTCGAAGAACTGCCGCTCGGCAGCATCTCTCCGGCTGGCTGGCTACGCAGGATGTTGGAAACACAGCGCGACGGTGCGACGGGACATCTCGACGAATTGTACCCGTCGGTCATGGGACCACGGAACGGTTGGCTGGGCGGTGACGGCGACCAATGGGAACGCGGCCCGTACTGGATCGACGGTCTCCTGCCGCTGGCCTACATCCTGCAGGATTCGGCCCTGATCGCCAAAACGACACCCTGGATCGAATGGGCCCTTGCCAGTCAGCAGGAAGACGGCTATTTCGGGCCGAAAACCGATTACGGGCCCGAGCCAGGTCTGCAACGCAACAATTGTCGCGACTGGTGGCCCAAGATGGTGATGCTCAAAGTCCTGATGCAGTATCACTCGGCAACCGGTGACGAGCGGGTCATTGACTTCATGACGCGCTACTTCCACTACCAGTTGGCACACCTCGACCAATATCCGCTCGATCACTGGAGTTTCTGGGGGCGTTTTCGCGGCGGGGACAACCTGATGGCCGTCTACTGGCTCTACAACAAGACCGGAGACGAAGCCCTGCTGGAGTTGGGACGCAAACTCTATGACCAGACCGAACCCTATACGGAGATGTTCCTCGCCCGGGAGAAACTGACCCGCGTGGGGACGATCCATGCCGTGAATCTCGCCCAGGGGATCAAGACCCCGATCGTCTACTGGCAGGCCGACCCCGATCCGGCGTATCTCGAAGCTCTGGATTGCGCGCTGGACGACCTGCGCCGCTATCACGGCAACCCGACAGGCATGTTCAGCGGTGATGAGGCCATCCACGGGTCCGATCCCACACAGGGCATCGAACTGTGCACCATCGTGGAGTACATGTTCTCGCTGGAGACCATGTACCGCATCACGGGGGACCCGAAATTCGCCGAACTGCTCGAACGGATCGTCTACAACGCCCTTCCGGCACAGGTGGACGACAAATTCCTCACCCGCCAGTATTTCCAGCAGGTAAACCAGGTGGAACTGACCCTCGGAATCCGCAACTTCGACGTCAACCACGACGGACTGGATGGCTGCTTCGGCCTGCTGACCGGCTACCCCTGCTGTACGTCGAACATGCACCAGGGCTGGCCGAAGTTCACGCAGAACCTCTGGTACGCAACCCCGGAAAACGGTGTCGCCGTTACCCAATATGCACCGTCGGAGGTACGTATGAAGGTAGCCGACGGAGTCGGGATCCGGATCTGCGAACAGACCTGCTATCCGTTCGGCGACAGCGTCCGCTTCCGGATCGACTCGATGGAGCGTGCCGCCTGTTTCCCGTTCGTGCTCCGCATTCCGTCGTGGAGTGAGAAGACACAACTGCTGCTCAACGGAAACCCGATCACGTGCCCGGTCGGAGAGGAGCGGCTGGCTGTCATCGATCGGGAGTGGCAGGCCGGGGACGAACTCGAAATCCGCTTCTCACCCCGGATCCGACTCTCGACCTGGGAGGAGAACGCACGGAGCGTGGAGCGCGGCCCGCTGGTATTCGCCATGAAGGTGCCGAGCCATGTCCGCCGTGTCGAAAACACCCGCAACCCGATCTACCAGGGGGCGTGGTATTACGAGCATACGGCCGCCGCACCCTGGAACTATGCCCTGATCCAGTGTCCGGATGAGGAGTTCGAAACACACTATACTACATGCATCGACCCGGCGAAAGCCGCGGCTGACCGTCCGTGGAGCGAAGAGGCCGCGCCGATCACGATCCGGACCCGGGCCGTAAGGGTTCCCTCCTGGAAGAGTTACAACGGCATGGCTGGGCCCCTGCCCTACAGCATCATGTACGGACTCGACACGGCCGAAGAGACCGAAATCGAACTGATTCCCTACGGCTGCACGACACTCCGCATCACCGAATTCCCGATGTCGGGACAACACTCGGCCGAATAACACGACAACTGCCAAACCATGCTCCTCCGATTCCATACATACCGTCGTATCGTACTCATCGCGCTATTGATGGCGGGAGCCGGGATTTCAAGCCTCCGGGCTTCGGAATCCGGAGGTAGCATCCGATACCGTTTCCGCCACATCACAAGCCAGAACGGGCTGAAATACACCTGGATCTGGAACATCAACCAGGACAGCCACGGCTACCTCTGGTTTTCGACCATGTACGGCACGTATCGTTACGACGGATACGAATTCGAGGAGTATGCGTTCCGCAATCTCCGTAACGGAACGGCTGCCAATGTGAATTTCGTCCAGGAAGAGCATTCCGGAGACCTCTGGTTCGGAACCGACGACGGGCTTTACCGCCACGACCGTCGCTACAACACCCACGTCCGTTATGCCGCCAGCGAGGAGAGTCCCTGCCGACTCTCCTCGGACGTCATTCTCTGCATGGCCGAATCGGCGGACGGGACTCTCTGGGTGGGAACCGCGAATGGCGTGAACCGCATCGCGCCGAATCGCCGGGAGAACTCGAACATCCCGCTTCCCGACGGCGGCTACCCGTCGGTAACGGCAATCTGCTGTCGGAAGGACGGGGCGGTCTGGTACGGCGACAACGGTGGCAAACTGTGGCGCATCACGGGGCAGGAACGACCGGTGGAGGTGCTGCTCGAAGGGTCGAGGCACGCCGTCAAGGCGCTCTGCGAGGATGCCGCAGGAACCTTGTGGGCCGCAACTGAAGGATCGGGGCTCTACCGGATCGACAGCACCGGAGGTGTCCGCCGCTACACCGAACGGCGCGGGACGTTGAGCAACGACATTGTCCGGGCCCTGAGCCTGGACCGGGAAGGCCATCTGTGGGTCGGAACCGAACGGGGCATCACGATCCTCGCCGACGGAATCCCGACCTTCATCTACAGCCGGGGAGACGACAACTGGGGCCTGAACGACAATGCGGTCTACAGTCTGCGTCTCGACCGGGACGGCAACATGTGGATCGGAACCTTCTTCGGCGGGATTAACGTGATGAACACCCGTTACGGGATGTTTGCCGATCTGGTTTCGGATTCGGGGATCAACGAACTCAAAGGGTGCGCCGTCAGCAGCATTGCCGCTTTCGGCGAACGCATCTATATCGGAACGGAAAACCGGGGGCTCTATCTCTACGACCGGGCAACCCGACGTTTTCGAAACTGCAACAGCCGCAACAGCGGGCTGGTCAACGACAACGTCCATGCACTCTGCATCGACGACCGCCGGAATTTCTGGATCGGGAACTTCTACGGCGGGCTGAAACGGGCATCGCTCGCCGGGAATGGAGTGCCGACCCATTGGAGCGACCCGGGGCTTGCGTCGAACAGCGTCTACAACATCTTCCAGGACCGTGCCGCGAACCTCTGGGTCGGGACCTTCTACAACGGGCTGTTCCGATACGACTACGCCACGGAACAGTTCGAACGCTTTGCCGGAATTCCATCGTGGGTCTTCGTCTGGGATATCCTCGAAGACTACCGGGGCGACATCTGGCTGGCCTGCTACGGCGAAGGCATCTACCGGCTCGACCGCACCCGGAACTACGAGGCGCAACGGATCGAAACCGGAGCCTCCAAATACATCACCCTGTGCCAGCTTGCCGACGGGCGGATCCTGGCCGGAACCGAAAAGGAGGGGTTGACGGTCATCGGCATCGACGACCTGAAGGTGCAGCGCCATACGCAGGCCGAGGGGCTACCCGACAATACGGTTTACGGCATCCTGCAGGATGATTTCGGAAACGTGTGGTTTTCGACCAACTCGGGAATCTACAAGTGCGACCCCGAACTGACTCGCTTTACCAACTACACGATTGCCGACGGTCTGCCCGACAACCGGTTTAACTACAACGCCTGTGCCCGGATCGGGGAGAAACTCTGGTTTGGAAGCATCAATGGGATTGTTGTCATCGACCCGGCCCGGGAAGGAGCCCCTGTCGGAGAGCATCCGATCCGTTTCGGAAACCTCTATATCCACAACGAAAAGCAACCCGTCCGCCCCGAAAAAAACGCACCGCTGCCCGAAGACCTGAACACGATCGAAGAGCTGACGCTCCACAGCAGCCGCACGTCGTGGGGCGTGGACTTCACTTGCAACGTCTTCGACAACAATTCGTTGAACTACGCCTACAGACTGGAGGGAATGGATGACGCCTGGCATGACCTCGGCACCCGGCGCCGAATCGACTTCACGGGACTCGATTTCGGCCGCTACCGGCTGACGGTCTGCACCCTTACGGACTCCGGGGAACTCTCCGACAACCGCTGTTCGCTGTCGATCTTCATCCGGCCGCCCTGGTGGCGGAGCCTCGCCGCACGACTGGCCTACCTCTCCTTGACCCTCGCCGTGGCGGGCTATCTGCTGTGGCTGTGGCTCAACAACGCCCGCACCCGCCACGCCTTCGAACTGGAACGCCTCGCCCGCGAAAAGGACAAGGAGATGAACGAACTCAAACTGCGCTTCTTCGTCAACATCTCGCATGAGTTCAAAACGCCCCTTTCACTCATTATCGGCCCCGTGACGAGTTTTCTCGAAGGGAACGTCCCGACTGCATTGCGCGAAAAGTATTTCAACGTCATCAAGCGGAATGCCGAGAAACTGCTCGGACTGATCAATGAACTCCTGGCCTTCCGGGAGCTGGAACACCTCAAATTACGTATTCAGCCCTTCTACTATCGGCCCTTCATCGAATCGGTGCTGGGACGCTACGGCTGGCTGTTCGAGAGCAAGAACATCCGGGTTGAACTGCGGGATGCCGGACCGGAAACGATCATCTGGGCCGATATCGACAAACTGGAGAAGATGCTCGGCAACCTGCTGTCGAACGCCTGCAAATACACCCCGGTCGGCGGGCATGTCGAAATCAAAGTCTCGGAGGAGCCGGACGGAATCCGGACTACGGTCACCAATTCGGGCCCCGGGATCACCCCCGACAAACTGCCCCACATCTTCGAACGCTTCTTTACGGGCCACACCTACGACCGCTACTCGTCGGGCGTGGGGCTCTCCTACGTGAAGTCGCTCGTCGAACTCCACGGCGGGGAGATCGAAGCGGAGTCGCGCGAAAACGAATACACGCGCTTTACCTTCCGGCTTCCGGCGCGGAAGAGTGCCAGCGAGGTCCATCCCGTCGACATTGCCCGCTACAGTCTCGAAATCTTCGACGAGGCCCGGCTGACCCCGGAATCTGATCCGGGAAGCGAGCATCCCGATTACATCGCACTCGAACGCCAGACCGTCGTTCTGATCGTCGACGATGACCAGGACATGCGCAATATGGTCGTCGAAGCGCTTCGGGAGCGTTTCAGCATGGAGTCGGCAGCCAATGCGGAACAGGCGCTGGCGCTGATCGCCGCGAAGCGCATCGATATCCTGGTTACGGACGTGATGCTGGGCAGCGGCATGAACGGGTTCGAGCTTTGCAAGGCGGTGAAGAACAACATCGAGACCAGCCACGTCCGGGTCATCCTGACGACCGTACTCTCGGAAAACAACTACCGCGAACGCGGCTACAAGGCCGGAGCCGATGCCTATGTGGTCAAGCCCTTCGAGTTCTCCCTGCTGGCCCTGCGCATTCGCAATCTGCTCTACAACGCCTGGAAAGCCCGCGAAGCCTACAAGATCGACATCGACCTCTCAAATGTGGAGATCACCCACTCGGATTCCGACGAGCAGTGGCTCAAGCGGGCCGTGGCATTGGTTTTCGACCACCTCTCCGATCCGGAGTTCAACGTCGACGACCTCTGCTCGGGGCTGAACATGAGCCAGTCGACCCTCTATCGGAAACTGAAGGTCACAGCCGGACAATCGGCCAACGAGTTCATCCAGAATATCCGCCTCAAATACGCTGCGCGCCTGCTGCGGGAGACTTCGCAGTCGATCTCCGAGATCACGTTCGAGGTGGGATTCTCCGACTCCTCCTATTTCAGCCGGGCCTTCCGCAAGTGTTTCGGGGTTTCGCCGAAACAGTGGCGCGAACAAGCTGCTACGCAATCGTGACATCCTCTTTTCAGGGGCGTGAATCCCGTTTTGTCCATGTTTTTGACGGAATAATCCGGTCCCGACGGAGGGCGAATCCTTAATTTTGCATAGAAACTTTAACCCAATTTGTACCTATGAACAACTCAACCATCTTCAGGCTGTTCCTGTTCTTCCTGCTCTCGGCACTTCCCGGGCTGCAGGCCTCGGCTCAGGAACAGACTCTTGCCGGTGTCGTGACGGATGCCGACGGACGTCCTTTGGCGGGCGTCACCGTGATCGAAAAAGGTACGACTAACGGCGTATCAACCGCTGCGGACGGGCGCTATTTGCTCCGGCTGCAGAAGAGCCCCGCAACCATCGTATTCTCCTATATCGGATATGAATCTGCGGAACGCGCTCTAATAGCTGGACAGACGGAGCTCTCCATCACACTGAAGAGCGCGGAGATCGCCATGGACGACGTCGTGGTGGTCGGTTACGGAACCGTGCGGCGAAGCACGCTGACCAGTTCCGTTGCATCGGTCAAAAGCCGCGATTTCGTCGAGGGGGCCGTGACCTCGCCATTGCAGCTCCTGCAGGGGCGTGTCGCCGGACTGGCCATCAATACAACCTCGGGCGACCCGAATAACAGTGGTGTCCAGGTCATGCTGCGCGGCGTCTCGACGCTGACCGGCAGCCAGGAGCCGCTGATCGTCATTGACGGGATTTCGGGCGGCAACCTCTCGAACATCTCCGTTGACGACATCGAGTCGATTGACATTCTGAAGGATGGATCGGCTGCGGCCATCTATGGAACGCGCGGTACGAACGGAGTGATTCTGATTACGACCAAAAAGGGCTCGGAATCGGGCGGCGGCGTATCGGTCGACTATCACGGTTACGCCTCGGTGGAGACGATCTCCAACCGGATCGATGTCTTCTCGGCCGAAGAGTATCGTAACCTTGGCGAAACCACCAACGGATTCTTCACCCCGACGGACAAGGGAGCCTCGACGGACTGGGGCGACGAAGTGTTCCGGAACGCCTTCTCGCATACGCACCACCTGGCCATCAAGAGCGGGAACGCCCAGTCAAACTATTACGCTAGTGTGGATTACCGTTCACGTGACGGTATCATCAAGAATACAGGCCAGGAGCGGACCAATATTAAGTTCGGGTTCAACCGTTCACTGTTCAACAACAAAGTGACCTTGAGCGGTACCCTGAACGATGTCTTCACGGTAGGGCATACCGTTTCGACGGGGGATGTGCTGTTTGCCACGCTCGTCACCAACCCCACTGAGCCGATTTACACGCCGACGGGCGACTACTCGATCTTTATCGATTCGACCAACCCCGTGAAACTCATCAACGAGTACAACAACACTTCGCGATGGAACGAACTCCAGGCCTCGGGAAAAGTGACTTACACACCGATCGAGCCGCTGACGTTCACCTTGCTCGGAGGTTACCGCTACTTCGGAAACATCGACGGAAGCTATGCCACGCGGAAGTTCGATACCAACTACGACGGGCAGGCATGGCGTTCGAGCAGCATGAACCAGACCAAGACCCTCGAATTCTACGGACAGTATGCCGAACGCTGGAACAAGCATGACTTCTCGGTGCTCGGCGGATACAGCTATAACGACTATCTGACCGATGGATTCAATATGTACAACTATGATTTTCCGACCGATATCCTCGGCGAGAACATCATCGGCACCGGCATGGCGCTTAAGGATGGCTTTGCCTCAATGGGTGGCTATAAGAACATGAACCGGCTGATCTCCTTTTTTGGACGAGCCAACTATAGCTACGATGACCGTTACCTCTTCTCGGCGAGCCTTCGCTACGAAGGATCCTCGAAATTCGGTGCCAACCACAAATGGGGACTCTTCTATGCCGCTTCGGGTGCCTGGCGCATCTCGAAGGAGCGTTTCATGAAGGAGGTGCGCTGGATCGACGACCTGAAGCTCCGTGTCGGCTATGGCGTGACGGGCAGCGAGCCCTCGACCCCCTATCTCTCGCATTTGAAGTATTCGTTCGGATCGCCCGTGCTGATCGACGGGAAGTACGTCTACACGATCGCCCCGCAGATGAACGCCAATCCGGACCTGCGCTGGGAGGAGAAGCACGAGTTGAGCGTCGGTCTCGACTTTTCGATGTTTGACTACCGCCTTTCGGGATCGGTCGACTTCTACAACCGTACCACCGACGGCCTGCTCTACGAATACAATGTTCCGGTACCTCCCAATCTGGCGGCTACGACGTTGGCTAACGTCGGTGTTGTGAGCAATACGGGTGTCGAAGTAATGTTGAACGGAGGAATTGTGCGCACGGAAAACGTCCGTTTTGATCTGACGGGTAACTTCTCCTACAATACGAACAAGATGAAGCGACTCTCGAACGAGATGTACCAGCGTGATTTCCTTGAACTTGGCTCCACGGGAGCTCCCGTGCAGAAGACGACCCACATCGTGCGCGAAGGCGGACGTATCGGTGACTTCTACGGCTGGAAGAGTATCGGCATGACTGAAAACGGTTCGTGGATTGTCGAGGGCGGGGAGTATGGCGATAACGCCAGCCGCCAGGTGATCGGAAATGGTATCCCGACCATGCACGCGGCGCTCACGGCCAATCTGCAGGTGAAAAACTTCGACCTTTCAGTCACGCTGCGCGGATCGTTCGATTTCCAGATTCTTAACCAGTACCGGATGTTGTGGGAGAACTTTGCACGCGGTGCCGACCATAACTTCCCGCGTTCGATTCTCTACAACAAGTACAATCAGTATGTCTCGACGGCCCCGGCCTACGTAAGCTACTATGTTGAGGATGGAGATTTCGTGAAGATCGACAACATTACGCTGGGTTATACCTTCCGTTTTCAAGACAAGCGCAACCCGATCCGCTCGCTGCGGCTCTACGTCTCGGGACTTAACCTCTACACCTTTACCCGCTACCAGGGAGTCGATCCCGAGGTCAATTTCAATGGGTTAACCCCCGGTATCGACTATGTTTCGGGGTATCCCACCACACGGACCTTTACTTTCGGAGTCAAACTGGGATTTTAAATTGCAGCAACGATGAAAAAACTGATATGCCTGATCCTGGCAGGAGCCTTTGTACAGAGTTCCTGCACCAATCTCGATGAGGTGGTCTATGACCAACTCACCGCAGAAGAGTATTTTGCCAACTTCACCGAGGAAGACATTCCCGCCGCCCTGGGAACGATCTACTCCGACCTGCGCTCGCTGTATGCCGGATGGAATGCCCATACCGAAGGGTGCTGGCTCTTTACCAACGAGGAGTCGGCCGACGGATGGGTGACCCCGAGTCGCGGCGGAGCGTGGTACGACGGCGGCATCTACCAGCGGCTGAACTCCCACACGTGGAATATCGACGACGCCCACATGCTGGGCAACTGGCGCAAGGCCTATACGGGTATCAACACCTGCAACCGCCTGATGTATGAGTTCGAGAGTGCGAACATCGAGGCTGACACCAAGGAAAAACTGATGGCCGAACTGCATGTGGCCCGCGCCTTCTGGTACTACGTGCTCTGCGACATGTTCGGGAACGTGCCGCTGGTCACGAAATACGATGTCCCGGACGGCTGGCTCCCCGAAACCTCGCCCCGGAAGGATATTTTCGACTTCGTGGTCAAGGAGTTGCAGGATTACCGGGGCCTGCTCACCGAAAAAGGCTACGGACGTTGGGATTATTATGCGGCCACAATGCTGCTGGCCAAAATGTACCTCAATGCCGAAGCCTGGGTTGGCAAGAGCTATTGGCAGGAGGTGGTGGATCTCTGTGACGAAATTATTAACTCGAAAAAATACTCGCTGGACAACGACTACAAGCAGATCTTCGTGACCGAGAATGAGAACTCGCCCGAGATTATCCTCGCCTGCTGCAACGACGAGGTCTTCGACAGCGGCGAGCCGTTCCTCATCCATCTCTGGACCCACCATTGGAACTACCGCTACCACCACGATACGGAGACCTTCTTCTGGGGCGGCTGCTGCGCTACGCCCGATTTGGCCAACAGTTACGATCCGGACGACACCCGTTTTGAGGATTCGTGGGTTGAGGGGCCTCTCTACGACAATACGGGCGAACTGACCGGAGTCCCGGGTTCGCCGATTCTGTGTGACCCCAAGGATCCGAAAGATATGGGGCTGCCGCTGGTCTACACGCGCGACGTGCCGATTTACAATCCCGGCAAACCGGAGATGATGACGGGCGAAGGCTGCGGGGTCCGGATGAACAAGTACGAGGTCAAGAAGAAAGCCAAGAGCCAGTTGAGCAACGATTTCGTGCTATTCCGCTATGCCGACGTGCTCTTTATGAAAGCCGAAGCCTTGTGGCGTAAAAACGGCAAAACGGCCGATGCGACTATTGTTGGACTGATCAACGACGTGCGACGTCGCGCTTTTACAGAATTCACGTCGGATAAAATGCTGCAAGTCGGCGAGTTGGACGACGAGCGTTTCCTGGACGAATACGCCTGGGAGTTCTGCCAAGAGGGTTACCGCCGACAGGTATTGATCCGCTTTGGAGTCTTCACGACCCGGCAATGGTTTCAGCACGATGGCACGGGCGAGGATGACCACCTGAATCTTTTCCCTATCCCTCGAGATGAACTACTTGCCAATGAGAAACTTCAGCAGAACGAGGGATATCCGAGATTGTAATCAACTAAAAAAAACATACGACCATGAATATTTTCAGATACGGACTCATGCTCCTTTCGGCCACGATGCTGGCCGTCAGCGCCTGCAGCAACGACGAACCGTTGGTACACTATGAACCTCCCCAGCCCCAACCGGGACCGGATCCGGACGATGAATATGTCATTGTTTGTGATTTTGAGGCCAAAGATTTGAATTTCAGCACAAACGATGCACTTCAATACAGTGTGATCGAGAATCCCAACAAACAGAACGGTAATGAGAGCGACTATATCGGACAAGTGATCTCGGGCGGCGGACAATGGGAGCTCATCTACAGTGAGGAGCTCGACGAGGCGTTCGACTTTACGCGCGACGGAGCCAAGTTTACCATGAAGGTTTGCTCGCCGAAAATAGGCGGCAAGATCTACTTCAAACTGGAGGGTGCGGGTGTCGAGGCTCAGGAGATTACCGATGTGGTTTCTGTAACGGCGAACCGTTGGGAGACGCTGACTTATGATTTTACGGATCGGAACCTCCCCGACGGCAAGTACAACAAGGTCGTCCTGCTGTTCGATGCCGGAGAGACCGGTTCGGGGGAGACCTGGCTGTTTGACGACATTTTCCAGATGAAGGGTGAAGGGGGCGATCCGACTCCCGCGCCGGATGAGGAGCAGGTGGTCTACAGTGATTTCGAAACCTCGGATCTGGAATTCCAGGTCAGCGGCAGTGAAGACATGCAGTACGAGGTGATCGAGAACCCCGCAACCGACGGCAACGAAAGCGCACACGTCGGCAAGGTCGTGACGGGCAGCGGGCAATGGGAACTCCTTTACAGCAAGGATCTCGAAGAGCCTTTCCTGTTCAGCAAGTACGGAGCCAAGTTCTCGGTGAAGGTTTACGCCCCGAAGGCCGGCGCAGCGATCTACTTTAAGTTGGAGAGTTCGTCGGGAGCTGAAGCCAAGGAGATTACGAACGTAACCTCGTCGGAGGCCGGGAAGTGGGTGACCTATACCTATGATTTCGGGACGATGAACCTTCCGGACTACACCTACGACCGGATTCTGCTGCTGTTCGATGCCGGAGTCGTAGCGGCGGGCGAAACCTGGTATTTCGACGATGTGACCGGGCCGAAAGGCGAAGCGAAGGTCGAGCCCCAACCGACCGAACTGGTCGACTTTTGCAACTTCGAAGATGTTACCCTGCAGTTCAACATCAACGATTCGGACCTTCCGATGAGCTACGAAGTGATCGAAAACCCCTACAAGACAGGAATCAACACGAGCGACCACGTCGGGCACGTCACCTCCGGCGGGCATGAATGGGAACTGCTGTGGAGCAACCCGATGACCACCCCGATCCGTTTCAGCAACGGAGGGGTCTTCAAGATGAAGGTCTACTCGCCGAAAGACAACGGAAAGGTCTACTTCAAGGTGGAAGGGAACGGTGTCACGGCTCAGGAGGTCACCGACGTGGTGGTCCCGAATGCGGGCGAATGGACCGAGCTGACTTTTGACTTCACTTCGCGCAACCTCCCGGACGACAAATACGACAAGATTGTATTGCTGTTCGATGCCGGAGAGACCGGTTCGGGTGAGGACTGGTATTTCGACGATATTCAGGGCCCCGACAATGGGCAAACAGCCTCGCTGATGCAGCGAGTCGGTGACGGTCCCGTTCTGACCTATGGCCCGGCGGAACCCCGGTGGCGTTGCGAACACATTGCCAATGCGGCGATCCTGACTCCGGACGAAACGCCCGATGGCAAATGGCGGATGTACATCCGCGGAAGCGGTTATGATGAGAACGGGGAGTATCACGATCAGATCGGACTCTTTACACAGGAGGCTTCGAACTTCAAACCGGGCGGTCCCTGGGACGAGTATCCCTCCAATCCGGTGATTGCCCATGGTGAGCCCGGGACCTGCGACGAACTGCATCTGCTTGACTGTGCTCCGTGTGTAGGTGCGGACGGCGAGGTATGGTTCTTCTATCAGGCCGTGCGAGGCACGCTCGACAACAAACAGGGGTCGCTGGCCTGCCGCCATTCGACGGACGGCGGGTACACCTTCACCGCAGGGAAACAGATCCGTGACAGAGTAGGCTGCAGTGACGCCCTCTATCTCGATGGGAAATATTACATCTATTATGGTTACAATCCGGGTGACGGAACGTTGAAGGTCGATTGTTCAATCACGTCGAATCCTGAAAGTCTGGTTGGGGCCGAAGTCCATACGGTCCTGCTACCGGGCGGAGGGCCTGATGAGTTTGATGCTTTATCGGTTAACGGCACGCGGATTTTCCGGCTTGACGGTATCGATAAATGGTTCATGGTTTATCAGGGCAGTGACCGGCACTTCGATTTTCCGGATCGCTTTCACGTCGCCTTGTCCGATGACCTGATCCACTGGACGAAAGTACAGAATCCGCAACCTTTCTTTGAACGGGGTGCGGCAGGACGCTGGGATCAGGGCGGTATTTGGTTCGGAGAGGTCATTGAAGTGGGCGATATGCTCTATATGTACTACGAGGGCTGGGGCTGCGAAGGCTATGTTCCGGATCGTGACGAACCCTATTTTGCTGGAGGTCATTCCTCGACAGGGTGTGCCTCGGTGAGCAAGGCTGCTTTTCTGAAGTGGTGTGGGCTGAATTCAGACTGAAAAAAAGCAAAGCTGTGGCGGGACGGTTGCATCCCGCATCTTTCGATCCGAAAAGGCAAGGGGCATTTGTTACCCCTTGCCTTTTTACATCTCTTCAGGAAGTCCCCAACCTGTGTGCTGCCGACGACCCGTTTCCCGACTCCCCTGCCCCATTCCCACCCCAAAAGTGCAAAGAAAAAAATCAACGAATCCTTTCCCGTTTCTGCCCCACCCGCCCGAAACCCGTATTTTTACACCCAAGTCCCGAGCTTTTTTTTGCTCTAACGACAATTTTTTTGCTCTAACAACAATTTTTCCTTTTTCTTCCGCAATTTCACTTCAATCCCAACTCCCGGAACTTCGCTAATTCAAATTTTCTCCTTATCTTTGTTTACATTGAATATCGGAGGGACCTCGTTCCACGCCATCCTCCGGGAATCCTCGGATCAAGTTTTCCTCTCCCACTCCTTATATCCAGACCATAAAACTCGAAAAATATCAATAAACCTCTAAATTTTCAAACATGAAACATTCGTACAAATGGTTCGTTGCAGCAATAGTCATGCTGTCGACCGTATTATCCGCCTCAGCACTCGAAAAAGCCGACTCAACATTTGTATTCCGTTTCGTGGCGGGCGACGACATGTTCTATGTTCCGTGGAACGGAAACGGCGCCGAACTCGACCGACTGCTCGCCTGCGTGGAACAGAACCGCAAGGCCATTCTCGACCGGAAGATTCCCGT